>CAMLFF010000077.1 GCA_946479185.1 uncultured Sphingobium sp. | reverse complement strand
TGGATCTCCTTCGTGGCCTTCCAGACCAGAAAGAGCCCGCCCGCGATCAGAATGATATCCCGCCACGAAAAGCCATGACCGAACGCCTCGAATAGCACGGCAGTCAGCTGCATGATCCAGGCGATGGAGGCGAGCAGCATCAGGCGCATGATCAGCGCGAGGCTGATGCCGATCTGCCGGGCCTTCACACGCTGATGCGCGGGCAGCTTGTTGGACAGCACCGAGATGAAGATGAGATTGTCGATACCCAGCACGACTTCCATCGCAACGAGCGTCGCAAGCGCGATCCAGGCAGCAGGTTCGCTGCCCAGCGCCATCAGGCCTTCCATCATGGTCGTTTAGCCTCCCCTTTGAGGACGGGCGCGATCACTCGCGCTCGCCCGTCAATTGCAGCAGAAACTGGAAGATGTTGACGAAGTTCAGGTACAGCGAGAGCGCCCCGAACACGGCAAGCTTTCCCTCTGCCTCATGGCCGAGATTAGCGGCATAGCGGCTCTTGATCGACTGCGTATCAAAGGCGGTGAGGCCCACGAACACCAGCACGCCGATGATCGAGATCGCGAATTGCAGCGCGCTTGAGCCAAGGAAGATGTTGACGACGCTCGCGATCAGCACGCCGACCACGCCCATGATCAGGAAGCTGCCATAGCGCGAGAGGTCGCGCTTGGTCGTGTAGCCATAGAGGCTCATTGTGGTGAACATGGCGGCCACGATGAAGAAGGTCTGCGCAATGCTCATGCCGGTGAAGACGAGGAAGATGGACGAGAGCGAGAGGCCCATGACAGCGGCAAAAGCCCAGAACGCCATTTGCGCGGAAGCAGCGCTCATCTTCTCGATGCGGAAGGAGAAGAAGAAGAAGAAAGCCAGCGGCGCGAGCATCACGACCCATTTGAGCGGCGTGCCGAAGATGAGCTGGACGAGCGTGGGGCTGGACGAAACCAGCAGGGCGACAATGCCGGTGAGCAGCACGCCCGACGCCATATAATTATAGATGCGCAGCATATGACTGCGCAGGCCCGCATCAAACAGAGCGGAATCCTGGACAATGCTGCCTCGCGCATAAGTCCGTTGCTGATCGATCATTTTGCAGAAACCTCGTTTGCGTGTGTCGAAACGAGTGAACTTTGGCCGGGGCTATCGCGTAACTTGAAAATCATAGACCGGCATCGAGCGCACTCGATGCGGTCCGACATCACGACCATGAGAATGATCGTCAGAGGGGCCCGGCCCGCATTACCCGCAGAAATAGTGGCTGGGCGTAAGGAAATCAATAACGCTCGTGCGCTGCCGCCCTGGGGCCAGTTCAAACGAAGAAAACCCCCGCCCGGGGGAGCGAGGGTTTTCGATAGAAGGGTCCGTATCGAAAGGATCGACCCCCGGCACAATTTTGGGGACTGTTAAACGCCGGGGATCAATAGGAGCGGCGGCGGTGGACCAGAACCGTCGCCGACCTAACTTGTCAGCTTGCTTGCGATTAACGCAGCAGGCTCAGCACGCCCTGCTGGCTCTGGTTCGCCTGAGCGAGCATTGCCGTGGAAGCCTGCGAAAGGATTTGACCCTTGGCGAGGGCCGTCGACTCAGCGGAGAAGTCTGCATCTTCGATCCGCGAACGAGCGTCCGTCAGGTTCGTGACCGTGGTGGTCAGGTTGTTCGAAGCTGATTCGAGGCGGCTCTGCGTGGCGCCGAGGCTGGCACGACCCGATGCAACGGCGGTGATCGCCGTGTCGAGCGCCGTCATTGCGGCGGTGATCGTGGTACTATCGGTGCCGATGTCGAGCGCTGCGCCGGTCAGGGCGGTCAGGGCCGTGGTCACGGTCGCAGTGTTGATAGCAACAGTATCGCCCGAACCCGTGCCGACCTGAATATTGGTGGCCGTTGCGCTGAAAAGATCCACGCCGTTAAACTTCTGGCCTGCGACCTTGCCGATCTCTGTCTTGAGAGCCTGCACTTCGGCATTCAGATTAGCACGTGCGCCAGCGTCATTCGTGCCGTTAGCAGACTGAACCGACAGTTCCTTCATACGAACCAGCATGTTGGTGACTTCGCCGAGTGCGCCTTCAGCCGTCTGCGCCATCGACATGCCGTCATTGGCGTTGCGACGAGCAGCGTCGAGGCCGCGAATTTCAGCCGTCATCTTGGTGGCGATGGCGAGGCCAGCTGCGTCGTCCTTGGCAGTGTTGATGCGCTTGCCGGTCGAGAGACGCTCCATAGCCTGAGAGAGGCCCTTGGCAGCTGCCGACGATGCATTCTGAGCACGCAGGGCGGACACGTTGGATGCGATTACAGTCATGTGAAAATTCCTTTTCCCGCTTCAATATGGGTCGCTGTCCCGATGGCGGCGGCGGCCTCGAAGCATCAGAACGGCAGCTGTCAGCGAGATTTAAATTCCAGCTGCATTTTTATTGGGATGAAGGCGGCGCAAAAGCGACTGACGCTAAAAGGCTGTTTTGAATCAATATTTCGATGATCAGTCTGGCGGCATTACGCGGCATTTGCGGAGAAGCTGACACCCTCGTCTCCCCGTTGTGAGGGGGGGCGAAGGTGGCCCCACGAAACGAACAAGCGCGACAAACAAAAAGGCGGCCATCTCATCGACGACCGTCCTTTTCTCATAGCTAATCGCAGATCAGTTGATCTTAGCTGACGCATCCACGAACAAAGAAAACCCCCGCCCGGGGGAGCGAGGGTTTTCGGTAGAAGGGTCCGTATCGAAAGGATCGACCCCCGGCACAATTTTGGGGACTGTTAAACGCCGGGGATCAATAGGAGCGGCGGCGGTGGACCAGAACCGTCGCCGACCTAACTTGTCAGCTTGCTTGCGATTAACGCAGCAGGCTCAGCACGCCCTGCTGGCTCTGGTTCGCCTGAGCGAGCATTGCCGTGGAAGCCTGCGAAAGGATTTGACCCTTGGCGAGGGCCGTCGACTCAGCGGAGAAGTCTGCATCTTCGATCCGCGAACGAGCGTCCGTCAGGTTCGTGACCGTGGTGGTCAGGTTGTTCGAAGCTGATTCGAGGCGGCTCTGCGTGGCACCAAGGCTGGCGCGACCCGATGCAACCGCGGTGATCGCCGTGTCGATTGCACCCATTGCAGTGGTGATGTTAGCAGGCGTGGTGATGTCGGGCGCAGCAGTTGCCAGAGCGGCAAGCGCAGTCGTCACAGTCGACGTATCGATCGCGACTGTGTCGGTCGAACCCGTGCCAACCTGAATGTTGGTAGCCGTCGCGCTGAAGAGCGCCACGCCGTTGAACTTCTGACCGGCGACCTTGCCGATCTCTGCCGTGAGCGCCTTAACCTCGGCATCCAGATTGGTGCGTGCAGCCGTGTCGTTCGTGCCGTTGGCGGACTGAACCGACAGTTCCTTCATACGGACGAGCATATTGGTAATTTCGCCGAGCGCGCCTTCAGCCGTCTGCGCCATCGACATGCCATCATTGGCATTACGACGAGCAGCGTCGAGACCGCGAATTTCAGCCGTCATCTTGGTGGCGATGGCGAGGCCAGCGGCGTCGTCCTTGGCAGTGTTGATGCGCTTGCCGGTGGAGAGACGCTCCATAGCCTGCGAGAGGCCCTTACCTGCTGCGGCCGATGCGTTCTGAGCACGCAGGGCAGACACGTTGGATGCGATTACAGTCATGTGAAATTCCTTGTCCCGCTTCAATGTGGGTCGCTGTCCCGATGGCGGTGGCGGCCTCGAAGCAACAGAACGGCAGCGGCGAGCGAGATTTAAATCGGGCCCACATCTTTTTTTGGAGAGGAGATCTCGATTCAAGGCTCGCGCCTAGAAGATTGTTTTTGAATCAATCTTTTGAGCTGGCGCCGACGCCTCAAAAAATTCCCCAAACTGGGGGTTAATCGTCTCTTTGAGGGCGTTAACCGGCAGGCAGGCCGCTCGAAACCGGCAATTTTCTGCCGTTTTCCGGCAATCCGTTACCGTTCTTAACCTGTTGCTAAGCAATATTTACCAGAAGGGGGCATCGAAAGGGGGGCCCGGCTCGGGGGAGTCGGGAATCCGAACTGGGGACTGACACATGTTGCCTGTCGACATGAGCCAGCGCGTCCACCGGCTGTTGCCGGATCTGGGTGCCTGGCTGGATACTGCTTGTTACACCGTCCGCCTGGTGGGTGCTGATGCACCCCGTGGCAAATCCACACAGAGAATCCTCCTTGCCGAGGAAATCGCCCATGCCACCTGCCGCGATCTGCTGATCGAATGGCGTGAGGGCGCACCGCGCCTGATGCCAGCGGCCAATGGCTTCCCGGCCCGAATCGCATTCGGACCGCAGGACAAGGCTATGGCCTTCGCGCTCATTGCCGAGCTGCTTCGCCCGGCGCGGATGCCCGCCGTAGGTGATGAAGCCAGCGCGATGATGCTGCGACTCGCCACGCGAATCGCTGCCAGCGATGCCACCGTGCTGATCCAGGGCGAGACCGGCACCGGCAAGGAAGGCATTGCCCGCCTGCTACACGACACCAGCCCGCGCGCCGATAAGGACTTCATCGCCGTCAATTGCGCGGCGCTGCCCGAATCGATGATGGAGGCCATGCTCTTCGGCCACAAGAAGGGCAGCTTCACCGGCGCAGGCACATCGTCTGATGGCCTGTTTCTCGCGGCCAATGGCGGCACGCTCTTTCTCGACGAAATCGCCGAACTGCCGCTCGCCCTGCAGGCCAAGCTTTTGCGCGCGCTGCAGGAAGGCGAAGTGCTTCCTGTGGGCGCGACGCACCCCGTGTCCGTGAATGTGCGCGTCGTCGCTGCCTGCAACCGCGATCTGGCGGCAGAGGCGGAGGCCGGGCGCTTCCGGGCTGACCTTTACTGGCGCCTCAACGTGATGCCGCTGCATCTCAATGCGCTCGCGGAGCGTCGCGGCGACATCATCGCCATCACCGCAGCCTTCCTCCTGCGCCATCAATTGCAGAGCGGCACGGCTAGCACGTCGGCAGTCTTTGCATGGCCGACCCCGGCTGCGCTCGATCGCCTTACGGCTCATCGCTGGCCGGGCAATGCCCGCGAGCTTGGCAATGTGCTCCAGCGCGCCATCGTGCTACGCGAGGGTGAGCAGATCGAAGTGACAGATCTCAACATCGCTGGCGCGCCACCCGCGCCTGCACCCGTTGCCATCGCTGCGCCGATTGCACCGCCCCGTCTTCAGGATGTCGCCCGCGCTTCGGCCATGGACGCCATCCGCTCCGCCTTGCTGGATACCGGAGGGCATCGCGCCCGCGCCGCCACCATCCTGGGCATCTCAGAACGCACGCTTCGCTACCGTCTCGCAGAAATGCGTGACCTCGCGATGGCCGGTTAAGCAGGGACAAGCAGATCATGTCAGGACTTTCGGTCGATAGCGTGCTTGCCCTTCGGCAGAGCATTCTCCAGCGCAACACGGCCCTCAAGGACGCATCGAACAGCACGGCGAGCGCCGGGGCCGGTTCTGGCCTTGGCGGCAGCGCGGCCACCGGCAAGGCAGACTTCGCCGATGCAATGAAGAGCGCCGTGCAAAGCGTCAACAGCATGCAAAGCGCATCGAGCGACGCGACAGCCGCTTTCGAGCGTGGTGAAACGACGGACATTGCCGCCGTGATGCTCTCGCGCCAGCAAGCCTCGGTGGGCTTCGAGACGACCCTGCAAGTCCGCAACAAACTCCTGTCCGCTTACAAGGACATTATGAGCATGCCGGTATAATCCGATGAGCGAGACCAACCTCACAACTGCCGGCAAGCCCGGCCTCCCCGCTCTCTCTGGCCGCAGCTTTGCTGGCGGCGCAGATGGCATGAAGCTCAAGCTGACCGGCTTTTTGAGCCAGCCAGCCGTGCAGCGCAGCCTGCCCCTCATTGGCTTGCTCGTCGTCACCGCGCTTGCCGGTCTTGCCTGGCTGGCCCTGCGCGAGCCGCCGCAGCGCGATCTGTTTCGCGGCCTGCCCGATGCCGATCAGGCGGCCGTCGCCGACGTGCTGACCAAGAGCAATATCCCTTATGATTTCGACAAGAGCAGCGGTGCCATCACCGTCTCCGAGGATGATTATTTCAACGCCAAGATGAAGCTGGCTGCCGAGGGCCTGCCGAAAAGCTCGCCCAGCGGCGACTCCATGATCGATTCGATGCCAATGGGCGCCAGCCGCGCCGTGGAAGGCGAGAAGCTGCGCTCCGCCCGCGAAATGGATCTGGCCCGCACCATCGAAGCCATCGACGCCGTGACCAAGGCGCGCGTGCATCTTGCCGTGGAAGCGCCCAGCGTGTTCCTGCGCGAGCGCTCGGCACCCACCGCCTCCGTCATGCTCAACCTCGCCAATGGCCGCACGCTTTCCGAGGGGCAAGTCGACGCCATCGTCCACCTCGTTGCCTCGTCCGTGCCGGATATGTCGCCAGAGGGTGTTTCGGTCGTTGACCAGAATGGCCGCTTGCTGAGCAATGCGACGGGCGCAGGCGCAGAGACGGATCGCCAGATTCAGCTCCAGACCCGCATCGAGGATCGTTACCGTCAGGCGGTGACCGCCCTGCTCACGCCCATCGTGGGCGCAGGCAAATTCTCGACTGAAGTGCATGCCGAGGTGAATTTTGCCGAGCGGCAGGCCACGCGCGAAACCTATCCTCAGGATCAGGCGCGTTTGCGTGCTGAAACCGGCAGCTGGAATACGGACGCGCAGACCGGCAGCGCCGCGCCATCGGGCATCCCCGGTGCATTGCAGCCCAACCCGCCCGTCAACCCGGCCAATCCGGAGGGTCCCCCGCCGACGCTGGATGCCGCCAATGCCGCAGCGCAGACGCCTGCAGCGCCCGGCATGCCGCCTTTCAAAACGACCGAAACCTTCAACCGCAGCTTTGAGCTGGGCCGTGAAGTCTCGGTGACCCGCGATGCCGTCGGCACCGTCAAGCGCCTCTCCATTGCCGTGGCGCTCGATACGGCTGCAGACGGCAAACCGCGCACCGCACAGGAAGTTGCCGCGCTCGAAGCGCTGGTGAAAGGCGCGATCGGCTTTGACCAGACCCGTGGCGACGTTGTCGCACTCTCATCACGCAAGTTCGTGGATACCGCCGCGGCAGATGCAGCCGATGCAACGCCCTGGTACGAGCAAAGCTGGGTCGCCCTACTCGCCCGCAACCTCTCTGCGGTCGCCGTGGCGCTCATCCTCCTGCTCGGCGTAGGTCGCCCACTGCTCAAGCGCTGGTCGCAGGCGCAGGCCGCTCCGGCACCGTTGAGCGAGCAGCAGCAGCTCCAGCTTGGCAATGATATCCAGACCGAGCTTGGCCGCGCCGCGGTGCTCGATCCGGCCCAGCCGGTGACGCTCGATATGATCAGCGCTTCCCATGACTATACGGATCGGGCCGCGCTCATCCGCAACTTCGTGAAGCAGGACCCGGACCGTGCCGCCCTCGTGGTGCGCGATCTTCTCAAGGATGGAGCCAAGGCCGATGCCTGATGTTGACGTCATTCGGCCAATGACTGGCAGCGCCGCCGCCGCCGTTTTGCTCATGCTCTTTGAGGAAGATGAAGCCGCGCAAATCCTCTCCCGGCTGGAGCCAGAAGAAGTGCGCCAGCTTGGCTATGCCATGTATGATGTGGCGGACGTGGAAGTGGGCGAGGTCAACAGCGCGCTCGACCAGTTCGTCAACAAGGCGCGTGGCCGCACGACCATTGGCTATGGCGCGACCAACCATATTCGCGGCGCCATGCACAAGGCGCTCGGCCCGGAGCGGGCCGACAATATGCTTGCCCGCATCACGCCGCCGACCCGCTCGACCAAGCTCTCCATGCTGAAATGGATGGAGCCCACCGAAATCGCCGCGATCATCGAGCAGGAGCATCCGCAGATCATGGCGATCGTGCTGGCGCATCTTGAGGCCACCATTGCCGCGACCACGCTGCAATTGCTGCCCCCAGAGGTGCAGGACGATGTCGTCTATCGCGTTGCGACGCTTGGCCCGGTGAGTGCGGAAGCGCTCGATGAGCTGGAGCAGATTTTCAACGCAGGCCCCGGCCCCGGTCGCCAGAGCCAGACAACGACCAAGCGCGGCGGCACGAGCGAAGCGGCTGCCATCATGAACAATATCCGCAAGGATCATGAGGTGCGGATCATCAAGGCGCTGAACAAGCGCGACCGGGTGGTTGCGCAGTCGATCGAGGATGAGATGTTCGTCTTCGAGAATCTGCTCGAACTGGCCGACAAGGATTTGGGCACATTGATGCGCGGCGTGGATACCGCCCTGCTCGTCGTGGCGCTCAAGGGCTCCAGTGATACGCTGCGGGTCAAGATCCTCGGCTGCATGTCGCAGCGCGCCGCCCAATCCATTCAGGACGAGATGGACGAACGTGGCCCTATGCGGCTTGCCGAAGTGCTCGAAGCGCAAAAGGCCATCATCGCCGAGGCACGCCGCCTGAGCGACGAAGGCACAATCATGCTCGGCGGACGCGGTGACGACTATGTCTAAGATCTGGAAAAACGGCACATCGCAGGCCGCGACCGTCGTGGATGGCTGGGGCGCCTTTGGCAGCGTCGGCAATGATAATCGCAACTTCCGCACGCTCTATGGCGAGGGCGAGAGCAATCGCGCCTGGAACATGACCTTCCCCGGCCAGACGACGCAGCACCAAGCGGACATGCTCGATCCGGTGCCGCCGGTCGATCCGGTCGAGCAGGCGGCGCAGGAAGCTTTTGTCCAGGGCTTTCAGGAAGGCGAGCGCATCACGCGCGAAGCTGCTGAGCTGAACAATAGCGCGCGCGAACAGCTGACCATCGCCGTGCAGGCGCTGGCGCAAGCTGGCGAAGGCGCATTGGCGACGTTGATTTCGCAGGCGGTCATCCGCCTTGTCGGCCAGATCATCGGTGAAGTGCCGATTGACAAGGATGTGCTCAAGGCGCGCTGTGAAGCGGTCGCCGGGTGCATTGATGGCAATGACAGCCCGGCCAAGCTTGAGGTGAATCCAGAGGATTTGCCGCTGCTGCAGGCCGAGGCGCTGGGCGTGATGCTGGTGGGCAACCCAGCTCTTTCGCGTGGCTCTGTCCGTCTCGCAACCGCTGATGGCTGGATCGAGGATGGCCCGGATATCCGCCTCGACCGATTGAAGGCCCTGATGGACGATATGGAGGGGCGGCTATGATGCAGGGCCAGATCAGCCGCGTTGCCAATGTGCTCGACCATATGCAGGTCGTCAGCCGTGCGCCGCGCCACGTAGGCCGCCTTGTCGGTCATGATGGCGGCATGCTGGAAGTGACCGGCTTCTCCCGCCCGATTGGTGCTGGCGCGCGCATCCGCGCTGCCGATGGCCAGTCCGTGCGGGCCGAGGTTGTGGGCTTCCGTGGCAGCCGCGCCGTGCTGGTGCCGCTCGATCAGGATGCGCCGCTGGAAAATGGTGCGCGGGTCGAACCCGATAGCGCCGCGAACATGGTGCAGGTGGGTGACGGCCTGATTGGCCGCGTGCTCGATGCGATGGGCCAGCCGCTCGACCGCAAGGGGCCAGTGCTCGCCAATGGCCAATGGCCACTCAATGGCGTGCGCGGCAATGTGCTCGACAAGGGCCGGGTGCTCAAGCGCTTCGATCTTGGCGTGCGCGCCGTCAATGCGCTGCTCACAGCGGGCCAAGGCCAGCGCATCGCCATCATGGCGGGCTCCGGCGTGGGTAAATCCGTGCTGATGGGCCAGATGATCGCAGGCTGTGAGGCAGACATCATCGTCGCGGGGCTGATCGGCGAGCGCGGCCGCGAGGTGAGCGATTTTCTTGAAACCAAGCTGAGCGGTGCGCTGATGCAAAAGAGCGTCGTGGTCGCCGTGCCAGCGGATCATCCGCCAGTGCTGCGCCTGCGTGCGGCGGCGCGCGCCACCGCCATCGCCGAATATTTCCGCTCGCGCGGCAAGCAGGTGCTGCTGCTGATCGACAGCCTCACGCGCTGCGCCCATGCCCAGCGGGAGATTGGGCTGTCGCTTGGCGAGCCGCCCGCGATGAAAGGCTATCCGCCTTCCGCGCTCTCGCTCATTCCCAAGCTTGTGGAGCGCGCTGGCGTGGATACGCGCACTGGCGGCTCAATCACGGCAATCTACACGGTGCTGGCTGATGGCGACGATACGGACGATCCGATCGTGGACACCGCCCGCGCCATTGTGGACGGGCATATCATCCTCTCGCGCCAGCTGGCCGAGCAGAGCATCTTCCCCGCCATCGATGTGGGCAAATCGCTCTCGCGCGTGATGGCGGACATTGTGGACGATGAGCATCTCGCCGCTGCCGCCAATTATCGGCGGCTCTGGTCCGCCTATGAAGAGAATCGCGATCTCATCCTGATGGGCGCCTATCGCCCCGGCAATGATGCGACCATCGACGAGGCCGTGGAGCGGCGCCAGCAATTGCTCGGCTTCCTGCGCCAGAACAGCAAATCCCATATCGATGCCGACCAGAGCATTGATGCGCTGGTCGGGGCCTTTGCGCCATGACCCGGCTGATCGCTGCCCGCAAACGGCTGCTGCGCGTGCGCGATGTGCAGCACAACCAGGCCGTCGCCGCGCTCACGCTTGCGCGCGACGAGGCTGACCAGATCTCCAACAATGCCAGCCGCCTCTCGGAAGTGCGCGAGGAATTGTTCGGTCAGCAGGGCGTTACATTTGGCGCGCTTCTTGCTTCTCGCAGGGAGTTGGCTGGTCGCCTGGAGCGGGCCGGGCGGCAACTGGATGGCGCACTCTACGATGCAAACCGGCGGATCGACCAGCGGGATGCAGAGCGCATCGTGGCGGATCGTGATCGCGAGATCGCGGATCGACTGAAGGACAAGGCAAAGGCCGCGCGTGAAGAACGACGCGAGGCCAGACTGGCGGCAATCCCAAGCTACCGCCGTATGCAGATGAAGGATGTGGCAGGATGATGAATATCACGACGCTGGTGAACAAG
>CAMLFF010000076.1 GCA_946479185.1 uncultured Sphingobium sp. | reverse complement strand
TCGGTGATCTCCTCGCCGCGATGCGCCGGAAGATCGTGCAGGACGATCGCGTCGCTCAGGCACTGGCCGGCGCAGGCGTTGGCAGTCTCTATGCCGCGACGCTCGCTGCAGCCAATCTTTATGCGCTGGTCTCGCCTGGCACTGCATTCCTGGCCCTGAGCGCGATCACCGCGCTGGCTCTTGGCCTTTCACTGCGCTTCGGCGCGCCCACGGCCGTCTTGGGCCTTGTCGGTGGCCTCGCGGCGCCTGCGCTCGTCAATACGGGTGAAAGCAGTGTGCCGCTGCTGGCTGGCTATCTCGCGCTGGTTATCGGCGGCATCACATTGCTTTCGCGCAGTCAGCGTTGGTTCTGGCTCGGCGTGAGTTCCTTGGTGGGGGGTGGGGCATGGACTGCGCTGCTCATTGCGATGGGCGGATTCGATCAGCTCTCCAGTCTTTCGGTCGGCCTGCTCGTGCTAACGCTTGGCCTCGGCCTGCCTGTCGCCGCCTCTGCCGATCATAGAGGGCCGATGCTGCAGCTTGTCGCGGCCATCGTCGCCGCGCTGCAATTGGCGCTGCTTGTCGCAACCGGCGGCTATGAGATGTTGAGCTGGGGCCTCTATGGATTGCTATCCTTGGCCTTCATCTGGCTCACGATCCGCATGCCGAGCCTGCGCGCGTTCACAGCAGTTCCGCTGCTGACGAGCCTCATCCTCGCGGCAAGCTGGCCAGCCCCGCCAACAGCCTCCTTCATCCTCGTCATCGCCAGCATTGCCCTCATCTTCGCAGGCAGTTCCTTGTGGCGGGTGTGGCGTGCGCAAACGATGGCACTGGATGCAGGGCACGTCATATTGACTGCGCTAGGCGGCTTCCTTGTCTCCTACTGGCAGTTCCATAGCGCCTTGCCCGGCGAGGATATGCATTTCGCATTGATCGCGTTGCTGTTCGCGACGCTGCCTGCAATCGGCGCCGCTCTCGCGTGGAACCGCGCTGAGCGCCACGATAACCTCGGCTTCGCCATGCTTGCCCTGTCCACAGGGTTCATGGCCGCTATCGCCGCGATCCTTGGGCTTGCCGCATGGACGCTGCCGATATCGCTCGCCCTGGTCGCCGCCGCCATCTTGCTGATCGGTGAGAGGGCGCGTGACAAGCGGGTGCGCTATGGCGCGCTTGCCTATCTCGGCGGCGGTTTGCTGGCCCTTATGGGAACGGGCGAGCTTGAGTTCGCCCGCCTCGTGATGGCTGCCCCGCTTGATCCAAACCTGCACACGCTGCTGCGCTGGAGTGTCTCGCTTGCCGTCACCACGCTCTTTGCATGGCGCTTTGCTGGATCGTCGATCGGCAGTGCGGTGCAAGGCGTCGCTGCGGTGTTGGCTTACGGGCTGATTGCGCAGCTGCTGCCCCCGCAGTGGCTCGCCATTGCCGCCGCGATCGGCATGCTGATCGCCACCGAGATGATGCGACGTCGACCCCAGCTCGACCTGCGGGTCGGGGCCTTCGTGCTTGCAATCATTGCCGCTCTTTGGGCGCTGGAACCACTCGGACGCTGGTTGCTGGCGGGCGTGGCATCTCTCACCGGGGAGCCAATGCTGGTCGCTGAGCTCTCACCACTGCCGCTCGCGCTGCAGCGACTACTCGGTCCCGCCCTCATCGGTGCCATCGCGCTCTGGCGGATGCGTGCGAACCTCCCACGCCCGGTCAATCTCATCGCGACTGCGCAGATGGGCATTATCGGCCTGATCGGTGCGCATATTCTCTACAAGCAGCTGTTTGCGATCCCTGATCTTGCGGCATTCATCCGCTTTGGTCTCGCTGAGCGAACATTGTGGGAGGCGCTGCTGATCGGCGGCGGCATTGCGCTTGCGCGTCTGATGCCCGGTCGTAAGGAACCAATCGTGCTGGTTGCCCTCGGCTTTGCGCACAATCTGCTCTACTCCATCTTGCTGCACAATCCGCTATGGGCAGAGCAGGCAGTCGGTCCGTGGCCGCTTGCAAACCTGCTGCTTCCGGCCTTTGCGATCGCGTCCCTCACACCGGGCCTGATCGAGCGCCTCGTGCCAGCATTCCAGCCGCGTGCTCAGCGCCCCACGGCGATCCTGCGGATGATCGTCATTCTCCTCTTTGCCTTCGCGACCCTTCGCCAGATCTTCTCCGGCACTATTCTTGTCGGGACTGACGTGGGACAAAGCGAGAATATCCTCTGGTCCGTTGTCGCGATTGCGCTTGGGATTTGCTACCTCGTCTGGGGTATCAGAAGTGGCCAGCGTGCATGGCGCATTGGATCACTGCTGCTCACGCTGGTTGCTGTTGCGAAGGTGTTTCTACTCGACGCCGCGGGTCTGGAAGGCCTCTTGCGCATCATCTCCTTCCTCGCGCTCGGCTTCAGCCTCATCGGTATTGGATGGCTCTACAGCCGCTTCCTCAAACCCGATGGGGCCAGCACTCGTGAGGGATAAGGGAAGTATCTGAGCTCGGAAAAGAAACAGTAGGAATGCTATTCCCGGTAAAGAGGCGTTACGCGAGGCTTATGCAAGCCGCTGCCATCGTGATAGCAGCCCTCCGAATTGATGTTGAACGCCGCTGCTGATCCAAGCACAAAGCGTCGCCCTCACGTTATCATTGCGATATCGATGGGCTGCCAGGCAGTTGGCGCAAGCTCTACTGCCGCATTGGTCAAGACAGCGAACCCCAAGCTACCGAGAGAGGGTCTTCAGCTGGAGAGGGCGTGCCGAACTTGGAAACCGAACGGGTCTTGAGCCTGCGCAATGTTGGCACGGTGCATTTTGGCACGGGCTTGCTTGGCCAATGCGCAACCGATGTCGTGGCGAGTGGCGCGACGTCTGCATTGATCGTGTCATCCGAGCCGTTACGTTCGCTGAGCGATGCGCTCGTTGCCCAGCTTGAGGCCGCGGGCTGCCGGGCCACCATCTTCGATGCCATTGCAGGCGAGCCGACTATTGCGGATTTCGAGAATGCGATGGGGGTCGCGCGTGCGCAGGAGGCTGGCTTCATCATCGGTCTGGGTGGCGGCAGCGCGATGGACGTTGCCAAGCTTGTCGCGGCGCTGCTTGATGGTCAGCAGCATATCGATGATGTGATCGGTCAGAATTTGCTGGCAGGGCGCTCCATTCCGCTTGCTTGTATCCCCACCACGGCGGGCACGGGGAGCGAAGTGACGCCGATCGCGATCCTTGAGGATGTTGAGGCGCAGCTCAAGAAAGGCGTGGTCAGCGACCATCTTGTGCCGGATTTCGCTTATCTTGATCCGCAACTCACCGTCACGATGCCGCGCGCGGTCACGGCCTCGACTGGCCTTGATGCGCTGACCCATTGTATCGAGGCTTATGCCAATCGCTTCTCGCACCCCGTTGTGGATGCCTGGGCGCTGGAAGGGATTCGGCTGATTGCAGCCAATATCGAACGCGCATGCCAGAATGGCGCTGACCTTGAAGCACGCGGCGCAATGCTGCGCGCCAGCCATCTGGGTGGCATGTGCCTTGGGCCTGTGAATACAGCCGCCGTCCATGCGCTGGCCTATCCGCTTGGGGGCGAGTTTCACATCGCCCATGGCGTCGCCAACTCGCTGTTGCTGCCGCATGTTCTGCGCTTCAATCTTGAGGCTGCGCCAGCGCGCTATGCGCAGGTTGCCGCAGCAATGGGCATCACGCGCACTGGCAATGACGAGGCTGATGCGCTGGCGGGGATCGACGAGATCGACCGCATTTCTGCCGCGATCGGCCTTGAGCGCAATCTTTCCAGCTTCGGCATTGGGGCAAATGCCATCCCCAAGATGGCGGCGGCGGCGATGACGGTGCAGCGTCTACTGGTGCGCAACCCCCGCACTGTGACAGAAGCGGACGCAACACGCATTTACGAAGCGGCACTATGAGGCTTCCCATCCCATGAAATCCGAGTTTTTCTCCTGGTATCGCGAGTCCGATCGCAAGACCCGCCGGGTGTTCTGGACCTGTAGCGCAGGCTGGGCGATGGATAGCGCCGATGGGCTGGTGTATCAGTATCTCATCCCGCTGTTGATCGTGGGGCTGGGGATGACCCTGGCCGAGGCAGGCACTATCGCCAGCGCGAACTATTTTGCTGCTGCCATCGGTGGCTGGGTCGGCGGCTGGCTGTGCGATCGTTATGGGCGCGCGCGGATTTTGCAGCTCACGATCCTGTGGTTCTCCTTCTTTTCCTTCGCCTCCGGTTTCGCGCAGAATTTCGAGCAACTGCTCGTTCTGCGCATCCTGCAGGGTATCGGTTTTGGCGCGGAATGGGCTGTGGGCGCGGTGTTGCTGGGGGAGATCATCTCGCCCAAGCATCGTGGCAAGGCCTTGGGCACGCTGCATAGCGGCGCTGCCGTCGGATCCGGCATTGCTGCTTTGGTCGCAGGCCCGCTTGCATCTTCGCTCGATCCGGACATTGGCTGGCGCGTGGCATTCTTCATCGGCATCATTCCCGCTGGTCTCATCTTCTTCATCCGCCGCGGATCGGATGACTCGCAGGTTTTCAAGGATGCGCAAAAGCGGCAGCGCGAGACGGGTAAGACCACTAATCTTGCCAGCATCTTCCAGCCGAAGATGTTCAAGATCACCGCACTTGCATCGCTACTGGCGTTAGGGGCGCAGGGCGCTGGGTTTGCCGTGAGCAGCTACCTGACCGTATTCCTCGCCACCGAGCGTGGGCTTGGCACATCCACGGCTGGCTTTCTTGTCATGTTCAACAGCATTGGCGGCTTCTTCGGCTTTCTCACCAATGCCGCGATCAGTGATGTGGTGGGCCGCCGCAATGCCTTCCGCATTTTCGGGCTCGGGTTCGTGATCACATCCTGCATCTATCTGTTCGGGCCGTGGGGATCGAACATCTACTTTCTGCTGCCTTTGGGCATCATCTATGGCTTCTTCCAATTTGGCATTTATGCGAGTTTCGGGCCGTATTTCACCGAGCTTTTCCCAACGGAGTTGCGCGGCACGGGGCAAGCTTTTGCCTATAATTTCGGGCGGGCATGCAGCGCCTTGTTCATCATGACCGTGCCGCTGGTGGCGACCGCTTTCCCGCTAGGCGTGGCTATGGCAATCGTGGCAGGCTGTGCCATTGTCTGCGCGCTGGTGGCGACCTTGATGCTGCCGGAAACCGCAGGTCGGGCGTTGCAATCGCTCGATGATATGGGGCGCGCACCGCAAGAGGCGAAGCTGGACGCATGATGGACAAGAAGGTCGCGATCGTCATTGGCGGAAGCCGCGGGATTGGCGCTGCAGTCGTGCGGCTGGCGGCCAGCGAGGGCTATTGCGTGCTGTTCAGCTTTGCCTCTCGCGCGGACGATGCTGCCGCGCTGGAGCAAGCCGTCGCAGCCGCTGGGGGAGAGGCACATGGCGTTCAGGCGGATGCCGCGAATGAGCAAGAACTGACTGCGCTTTTCGACAAGGCCGCAACATTGGGACGCATCAGCGCGCTGGTCTATTCCGCTGGCATTACGGGCGCAGCCTCCTCACTTGCGGATGCCAGCGCCGAAACGCTGCGCCGGGTGATCGACGTCAATCTGGTGGGGCCGATGCTGGCTGCACGTGAAGCTGTGCGGCGCATGTCCACGGCCCGAGGCGGGCAGGGCGGCACGATCGTGTTCATCTCCTCGCGCGCAGCCAAGCTGGGATCGGCGGGCGAATATATCTGGTATGCCGCGTCCAAGGGTGGGGTGGATAGCCTTGCTATCGGCCTCTCAAAAGAGGTTGGCAGCGAAGGCATTCGCGTCAATTGCGTCTCGCCCGGGCCGGTGGAAACGGACATGCTCAGCGCAGAACGCCTAGCGATCGGCGCATTGCACGTACCCATGCAACGTGTTGGCCAACCTGAGGAAATCGCTCAGGCGGTGCTCTATCTTCTGTCTGATGCTGCCTCATATGTCACAGGCGCAAATCTTGCTGTGTCCGGGGGTGCCTGAGACACGAAAGAGCTTGCGCCTGCCCGGTAAATAGGTGAATTTTACGACTATTGTGATAGCGCTCCAGGAGAGGAGATTGCGCACACGGAGGGACCTGATGGAATCCTACAGCGCCGAATCTTTCGCCGGCCCCAATCGGGCAGCGGCATGGTCCAAGCTTTATTCTCAACAGCTTAATCATGTGAATTTCACCCCGGCGGATCGTCGCGATTTTGCTGCGCGGCTCAGCCTTGGGCAGTTCGGCCCTATCCAGCTGGCCAGCATGCTTGCCAATCGTAGCAATATCGAGCGGACGCGTAGCCACATCTCGCCGAGCGCACGGCGGCTCTATTCTTTCCTCCTGCAAGTGCGCGGCACAGGTGTGCTGGACCATTGCGGCAATGAGGCACGGCTCAATCAGGGCGATTTCGTGCTGTGTGACAGCGCGGCGCCGCATTCCTTCACGGTCGAAGATGATTCCATGGTCATCATGCTGCGCGTGGACGCCGCGCTGATCAAAAAGCATCTGCCCACGCCAGAGCGCTATTGCGGCTTGCGGCTCGATCATAATGTCGGCCTCACCGGCATGATGTCCGCGATGGTGGAGAAGCTCAACGTCCAGATTCAGAGCGGCTTCAGCTCTGAATATGATGGGCGATTTGCCCGTCAAATCCTCGAAATGCTCTCAATGGCTTATGCGCTGGGGTTCGAGGAGCAGCCGGAGGGATCGGCGATCATGCTTGGCCGTCAGGCAGAAGTGATCCGCTATATCGAGGATAATCTGCGCGATCCGGAGCTTAGCCCGGCCAGCGTCGCAGCGGGCCTGCGCATTTCGCCGCGTTATCTGCGCACCTTGTTTGCGGGTCGTGGCGAGAAGGCCTCCAACTACATCGTGCGGCGGCGGCTCGAAGAGTGCGCCAAGCAGCTCGGCAACCCAAGCTGGGCGGGGCATACGCTCACCGAAATCGCTTTTGCCTGGGGCTTCAACAGCGCCGCGCATTTCACGCGCACGTTCCACGAGCAATTCGGCATGGCGCCGCGCGATTATCGGCGCAGCGCCTCCAACTGATCCACATTGGATCCGCGCCGTTTGAGCTAAAAATTGCTACCTGTGAGGGCAAGTCCAGCGCTGGCTTCTGTGTCAGCGTGGTTCCTTGATGCGCGCGCCGCTCTGGCGTTGCGCTTGGTATGGGACACATCATGGCCGACAAAGACCTGCTAGACTTGAACGCTGAGCTCGCGCTGCAACTTGCCGATTATTGGCACGAGATTGACTTTAATAGCGGGCGCAACGCATCAAGCTATTATGTGCCGGAAGCCGAATTTCACGGCCAGTTCGCGTCTTATGTGGGCGTCGAGAAGATTCAGCAATTCTATGATTGGCGGCTGAACCAGGGCCCGCGTCTCTCCGTCCACAGCTTCACCAACTTCCGCGCATGGTTCACGGGGCCGGACAGTGCAGAGGCGACAAACTTCCTGTTTCTCTACGCTGCCAATGGCGTGAAGGTGCTGCCCTCGCACGCGCCGATCACCATCTCCATCGCGACGGACAAATATGTCCGCGTGGATGGCCGGTGGCTCTGCACTTATCGCCGCTTCGAGCATCTGTTCGAGGGCGATGTGCCGATCACGAACCCCAACCTTGATGAGAAATAAGCATGCGCAAGCATAACAAGGTCATCATAACCTGCGCGCCGACGGGCTCGATCCACACGCCCTCCATGTCGCCGCATCTGCCTGTCACGGCGGATGAGATTGCGCAGGCCGCCATCGGCGCGGCGGAGGCGGGCGCATCGATCCTGCACCTGCACGCGCGCAACCCGGTCGATGGCAGCCCGAGCCCACGCGCGGCGGACTTCATGGCCTTCCTGCCGCGCATCAAGCAGGCGACTGACGCGGTGATCAATATCTCGACCGGCGGCAGCGCGGTCATGACGCTGGATGACCGGCTGGAGGGCGCGAAAGCCGCTCAGCCGGAAGTCTGCTCGCTCAACATGGGGCCACTGATCTTCGATTTCTCCGGCGCGGCAAAGCGCGTGGAGCATTGGCAGCATGACTGGGAGCAGGCCTATGTCGAGGGCTCGCGCGGGCGGATCATGTATAATGACAATGCCTATATCGAGCGCATCATGCTGGAGGTGGGACGTGAGTTCGGCACCAAATTTGAGTTCGAATGCTACGACATCGGGCATCTCTATACGCTGGCGCACTTTGCCGACCGGGGTCTGATCGATCCACCGTTCCTTATCCAGGGCGTGTTTGGCATCTTGGGTGGCATCGGCGCCGACCCGCGCAATCTGGCGCATATGGTCACGATTGCGGACGGGCTGTTTGGAGAGGATTATATCTTCTCGGCCTTCGCTGCGGGTCGTCACCAGATGCAGTTCTGCACGCAAAGCGCGCTGCTTGGGGGCAATGTCCGCGTCGGTCTGGAGGATAGTCTGTTCATCGGGCGGGGTGAGCTGGCGACCTCCAATGCCGAGCAAGTGACGAAAATCCGCACCGTGATCGAAGCGCTGGGGCGCGACATTGCGACGCCGGATGAAGCGCGGGACATGCTGGGGCTGAAGGGCGGGAGCGCCGTCGGCTTCTAGTTTGTAGGACTAGCCCCAACGTTAAATGAGCCCGCCCGGTCAATCGATCCGGCGGGCTTATTCATGTCCGCGCTTCGTCGGCCGGACACAAAAAAGCCGGGCGTCCTTTCGGAAGCCCGGCCCGTAGTTGGGAGGGAGGAGGTCCCCCGGATCAGAATTTCACGCGCACACCCGTGCGGAAGCGCGCGCCGAACGTGTCGAAGTAAACCGGGTTGGTCGGATAGTTGGAGCCGCCAAGCCCACCGCCACCCGGCGCAACCGGCGGCTTCTTGTCGAAGAGATTGTCGATCGCGCCGAAGATTTCGATGCTTTCCTTGTCGCTGCCAATCGGGATCGCATAGGACATTGCGAGGCCGAAATAGGTCGCTCCCTTGACGCGGTTGGTGTTGATGCTGTTGCGAAGGTTCGGGTTGAAGCCCTCATCTTCCGGCCCAACACGCTCGACATTGTAAATGCCCGCGCTGATCCGGCGCATGCTGGCCGTGACGTTGAACGGCCCGCTATCATAGCTCAAAAACGCATTCACGATCCATGAGGGCGCAGGGTTGAAGTTGCCGCCATTGCCGACCGGGCCGGTTTGCCCGGCATAGTCAATCGTTGGTGTCGTGGGATCGGCCTGCACCTTGAAGTCATATTGATGGTTGGCCAGAACGCGCAGGTTCAAAGCGCCACCCCAACCGGGTGAAATGTCGGCCATACGCAGCGTATAGTCGAACTCGAAATCGAGACCGCGAACGGTGAGGCTGCCGAGGTTCACCTGCCTTGAATCGATGAACGAGATGTTGGTCGGCGTGGTGAAATTAATGCGGTCACAGAAGAGGTCGAACTGATCGCAGAAATCCACGATCCGCTGGCCGCCCAGTGTGCTCACCGCATCCTTGATCGCGATCTGATACCAGTCGACCGACATCCGCAGGCCCGGAATGAAGCTTGGGCGGAACACGATGCCGGCTGTCGTGGTGTCAGCCTTCTCCGGTGTTAGCGCGAAGCTGCCGCCGTTGAGGATCGGCGTTGGATCATCATTGCCTGCGCCCGCGATGTTGGGATTGTCCACGATGCCGAGTGAGGAGCCTTCCTCGGTCGGAACCTGACGCTGGAACAGCTCGCGGAAACCGCCAGCCCGGATATCGCGCGACCGCGAACCGCGCAGCCGCACGCCGCCGCCAACTTCCCAAATGCCGCTCAGTTTGTAGCTGACTGCCTCGGTGGTCTTTTCCTCGCTCGTGAAGGCGTTGGAGGCTTTGTTGCGGGTCCAGCGGACAGCGCCGTTGAGTTCCAGCGTCTCGAAGAAAGGCCGATCGGCAAGGATCGGCACATTCACTTCGCCGAAGGTTTCGAGCACCTCGATCGAGCCGCCATAATCCAGTCCGAAAGTGAAGGCGTAATCGGTGTAGTTCGGGATGTCGCCATGGGTGACATCGCCTTCTTCCTTGCGATATTCCACGCCGGTTGCAGCGCCGATTGGCCCTGCGCCAAAACCATCTAACAAGTTGCCGCTGATTGATGCCGCCGCAACATGCTGGGTGTAGAGGAAGTCCTCGATGACCGGGCGATAGGCATAGTCGATCGCCGCCTGACTGAGATTATCCAACCCGAATAGGTTCATCGGAACGCAGCCTTGCGCGCGCGGATTGGGGTTGGCCTTGAGCAATTCGCGACAGACGATCTGGCCATTGGCCGGGTTCACCACCGCATCCAGTCCATATTGGAACTCGGTGTTCACCCGCGAATAGCGCGCCGACTGGTGCCGCTTGTTGCGGCCATATTGATAATAGACATCCCAGTTCCAGCCACTGCCGATCTCGCCGGTCAGGCCGAACACAGCGCGCCACACATCTGCCGTCACCGCGTTGCGGGCCGGGATCTGCTCGTCGACATCCTTGCCGAGGCTGAACTGCGTGCCTGCGAGCAGGGTGCGCAGCGATGCAGGAAGGAAGGCATTGTCCGGCTGCACGAAATAGGTGGAGCGCGGGCCTGCGGTTACGCCGCTGTTGGAGGCTGAGCGATGCGCATAAGTGACTTCGGCATAGGCCTTGATAGCATCCGACAGATCATATTTGGCGTACATATAGCCGACGTAGCGCTCTACCGGCGTCTGAATGTCGGAGTCCGCATAGGTTGACTCGCCATCGCCGCCCTGTCGTGGGCCGGTCTGCGAGGATTGCACATAGGTGCCCGGATCATATTGGACGATGCCCTTGCCATCATCGGTAAAGCGGTAGTTGCGCGCAGCCGGCGCTGCAGGAGCGCGATTGCGCACAACGCCACGGGCATCGTTGAAGGCCTGCTTTGAGTTGGGGCCAATGATGAAGTTGGGCAGGCCAAATCCGGGGCTGCCCGGACGATCGAAACCGGATAGTGCGCCATTGTTGAGCACATTGTTGGCGTTGGCAAAAATATCAAAG
>CAMLFF010000075.1 GCA_946479185.1 uncultured Sphingobium sp. | reverse complement strand
GACGGCCCGGCAGCAGGATGGGCTTGCCGCCCATATTGCCGTTGAGCTTGAGGAAAGCGATGACCGACCCGGAGAAGGTGATCGCGCCAATCGCAACGCCGAGCACCATTTCGACCCGGCTTGCCCCGTGGATCGCGCCCGCTGCATCGACAATGCCGAACGCTTCGGGATTGAGGAACGCCGCGAGACCGACAACGACCGCCGCAAGACCCACAAGGCTGTGGAAGGCTGCAACCAACTGCGGCATCGCCGTCATGGCGATCTTGCGGGCAATCACATAGCCGATGACACCGCCGATGACGATGGCAAGCCCAATGCGGGGCAGGCCGATAGCATCATGCGTCGCGACAGTCGTGCCGACCGCGATGAACATGCCCAACATGCCAAGGCGATTGCCTCGGCGGCTGCTCTGAGGATTGGAAAGCCCGCGCAAAGCGAGGATGAACAGCACGCCGCTGACCAGATAGGCAAAGGCCGCGAGCGGTGCGATGGGGAGGCCTGCAAGCATCACTTGCGCTCCTTCTTCTTGTACATCGCCAGCATGCGCTCAGTCACCGCGAAGCCGCCGAAAATATTGATGGAGGCAAGCACGATGCCGATGAGTCCCAGCCATTCCGCGATAGGATTTTCCGCCTCGGCGGCTGCGACGAGCGCGCCGACGATGATGACGGAGGAGATGGCGTTCGTCACCGCCATCAAGGGCGTGTGCAACGCAGGCGTGACCGACCAGACGACAAAATAGCCGACAAAACAGGCCAGAACGAAAATGGAAAATATGGCGATGAAGTCCAAGGCGTCAGTCCCCCTTAGTGCTGGCTGGTTTTGACCAGCTCGCGATAATTGCCTTCAAGATGTTGCAGAACGATCCCCCGAGCGATGTTCCGCCAACCGCTCATGAGAGCAGCCGCTCATGCACGACCTTGCCGCCCTGCGTGATCCGCACGCCCTTCACGATCTCGTCGTCATCCGGCAGAACCGGCGCGCCAGCATCCTTGTCCCAATAAGCGGACAGGAAGTTGTAGAGATTGCGTGAGAAGAGCGCCGATGCGTCCGCTGCGAGGCGCGACGGCACATTGCGATGACCGACGATCTTGACGCCATGCTGCTCGACAATTTCGCCGGCGATTGCGCCCTCGACATTGCCGCCTTGCTCAACGGCCAGATCGATAATCACGCTGCCCGGCTTCATCGTGGCGATCTGCGCATCCGAGATGAGGCGCGGGGCCGCACGACCGGGGATGAGCGCGGTCGTGATGACGATATCCTGCTTGGCGATATGGGCCGAGACGAGATCGGCCTGCGCCTTTTGATATTCAGGCGACATTTCCGAGGCATAACCGCCCGAGCCTTCGCCTTCGATGCCAGCGACCTTCTCGACGAAAATCGGCTTGGCGCCGAGCGATTCGATCTGCTCCTTAGTGGCGGCCCGCACATCCGTTGCCGAGACTTGTGCGCCAAGCCGTCGTGCGGTGGCGATCGCTTGCAAGCCCGCAACGCCCACGCCCATCACGAAGACGCGCGCGGCAGACACCGTGCCCGCTGCCGTCATCATCATCGGGAAGGCGCGGCCATATTCGGATGCGGCATCCAGCACGGCTTTGTAGCCCGAGAGGTTGGACTGTGAGGAGAGAATGTCCATGCTCTGCGCACGGGTGATGCGCGGCATGAATTCCATCGCCAATGCCTCAAGCCCGGCCTGCGCATAGGCATCGACACGCGCCCGCTCGCCGAAGGGATTGAAGCTGCCCACCACCAGCGCGCTGGGCGTCAGTGCGGAAAGCGTCATGGGATCAGGCGCTTGCACGCACAGCAATATGCCAGCGCCAGCCAAGGCCGCAGCGCGATCGCTCACGCTTGCGCCAGCCGCTGCATAATCGGCATCGCTCACGGAGGCGGAGAGGCCAGCACCTGCTTCCACCGCGACGGTTGCGCCAAGGGCGATGAACTTGCGGACGGTTTCCGCAGAGGCGGCCACGCGCTTTTCCCCGCCTGCGCTTTCACGCAGGACGGTGATTTTGACTGTCATGTCTTGAGTACGGACGCGGTCAGGAGATGATCATGATGACGATGGCCGCGACGATCACCGTGCTGATCGTGCCCCACTTCATCAGAGCAATAAAGCCCGTGAAGGTGCCATTTGCCTGAGACATGTCCTGTTGGTTAGCCATGATTATCCCGTCCCTTTTTAACCTTGGAAGAAGCTCCTAGCGGCAATGTGCGTAGGCCTCAAGTCAGGAGGTGAGGGGCGTGCAAGCCGTCGCGCCCTTAATTCGCTCTTTACCCCCTCTCTTTATCACGTGCGGGGAACGAGCGGGAACAGAGAATGAGCGACGTTGAAAATCCGGTGCTTTTGCTGGTGGATGATGAGCCAGCACAGCGCCGCCTGAACATCGCGATGGCCAATCGAGCGGGCTGGCGCACCCTGACGGCGAACACGGCCGACGACGCGGTGGAGCTTCTCACATCGCGAGAAGGCGCACGCTTGTCCGCCGTCGTCATCGACGATTGGACGGAGGGCGACGAAGCCTCGAAGCTGATTCGCGACATCCACGGCTTGCGTCCACAATTGCCGGTGCTGGTGCTGACCGCCAACGGCACGGCTGCCAAGGCCGTGGAAGCCATGCGCGCGGGCGCCCATGATTTTCTGATCAAGCCGATTGCGCCGGACAGCTTCCTGTCCGCCCTGCAAGTGGTGATCAATCATGCGGGATCGGGCGGCGAACTCCGTCCACTCACGGAGAAAATCCGCACGCCTTTGGGTTTTGACGAGATCATCGGATCATCGCCGACCTTCCGCGCGGCGCTGGCCATTGCCGCCAAGGCAGCGCGTGCCCGCGTGCCGATCCTCATCGAGGGAGAAAGCGGCGTCGGCAAGGAAGTGATTACGCACGCAATCCATGCTGCCTCGCCACGCGCGCGCATGCCGCTGGTGACCGTCAATTGCGGAGCGATCCCGACGAACCTCGTGGAATCCGATCTGTTCGGCCATGAGCGTGGCGCTTTCACGGGCGCATTTGATCGCCATGTCGGCAAGTTCATGTGCGCCAATGGCGGTACCATCTTCCTGGATGAGATCAGCGAACTGCCGCTCGAAGCGCAGGTGAAGCTGCTGCGCGTGTTGCAGGATGGGGAAATCCAGCCGGTTGGCGCGCGCATGCCCAGCCAGGTCGACGTGCGCGTGATCGCCGCGACCAACAAGCGCCTCATCGAAGAAGTAGAAGCCGGGCGTTTCCGCGAGGACCTTTATTATCGGCTCAACGTCGTGCAGCTCACCATTCCGCCGCTGCGCGATCGCATGGGCGATGTGCCTGCGCTGGCGCGGCATCTGATGGATCGGATTGCAGCGCAGCCGGGCCTGCATAGCCTTGGCATTACGACCGAGGCGATCAACCTGTTGATGCGCCATGATTGGCCGGGCAATGTGCGCCAGCTCCATAACACGTTGTTCCGTGCGGCAGTGCTTTGCGATGGCGATGCGCTGACCGCCGCCGATTTCCCGCAGCTCTCAGGCCAGATTTTCCGCAATGGCGCGGTGCAGGATCGCAAGGAAGTCGCGTCCCTCTCAATGGTGCGGGCGGCGCAGGAAAATGGCATTGGCGTGACGCTTTACGAGGCGAATGGCCATCTGCGCTCGCTGTCGGAGATTGAGGCGGACGTTATTCGCCTCGCCATCGGCCATTATCGCGGGCGGATGACGGAAGTGGCGCGGCGGCTTGGGATCGGGCGCTCGACGCTGTATCGCAAGCTGGCGGAATTGGGGATTGATACGGCGGCTTGAGTTGCTGCGAGGCTTTGGCCAGCGGGCGATATGGACGGCGGCTATTCAGGATTTTTGTCTAGAAGCTGCCGTTCGGGACACGACAACATTGCGGACGTTATTGGCCTAAGGCATGATGGCAAGCATGCGGCGGCCGAAACCTAGACTCTCCGATTATGGTGTTCACATCTTTGGAGCGCTTTTCACATCCGCATTTCTGGCTTTTGCGAGAGAACGCGGCTGGTCATGGCCGCTGTCGATCATATTGCTGATCGTTGTATCAATCCCCATAGGCTTGGCGCTCGCATGGGTCAGGCTGCGATTGAAGTCCTGGCGGAGAAACGTCCGCTAGCCACGACATTTCAGTCGTTCGGCATTGTAAGCCCGGCGCTCGGAAGCTGCCCTTCCAGACACGGCAGGACCGACATCCCTCTTAGGCGTCGATCACATCCTCGGCCACCAGCGCCGCATTCTCCTGAATGAAGGCGAAGCGGTGGGCGGGGTTGGTGCCCATCAGGCGGTCGACCAGATCCTTCACGCCTGCGCGCTCTTCATATTCCTGTGGCAGGGTGATGCGGATGAGGTTGCGCTTCGTTGGGTCCATCGTGGTTTCGCGCAGCTGCATCGGGTTCATTTCGCCAAGGCCTTTGAACCGGCTGACCTCGACCTTCTTGCCCTTGAGCGGCCCTGCCATCAGCGCCTCGCGCGCCTTGTCGTCAGCGGCGTACATGCTCTTGCCGCCGGTCACGAGGCGATAGAGCGGCGGCTGGGCGAGGTAGAGGTGGCCGCGCTTCACCAGCTCGGGCATCTCCTGGAAGAAGAAGGTCATCAGCAGGGTGGCGATGTGCGCGCCATCCACGTCTGCGTCGGTCATGATGACGATGCGCTCGTAGCGCAAATTATCCGGGTTGCAGTCCTTGCGGGTGCCGCAGCCGATGGCGAGGATCAGGTCCGCAATCTCCAGATTGGCGAGGATCTTGGCAGAGGTGGCAGACGCCACGTTGAGAATCTTGCCGCGGATCGGCAGGATCGCCTGCTTCTTGCGGTCGCGCGCCTGCTTGGCGCTGCCGCCGGCGCTGTCGCCCTCCACGATGAACAATTCCGTGCCTTCAGGATCATCCGACGAGCAATCGGTCAGCTTGCCGGGCAGGCGCACCTTGCGGCCTGAGGTGGCCGTCTTGCGCTTGATTTCCTTTTCCGCTTTGCGCCGCAGCCGCTCGTCCATCCGCTCCAGCACATGGCCAAGCAGCGCCTTGCCGCGATCCATATTGCTGGTGAGGAAATGGTCGAAATGGTCGCGCATCGCCAGTTCCACGAAGCGCGCGGCCTCCGGGCTGGTGAGGCGATCCTTGGTTTGGCTCTGGAATTGCGGCTCGCGGATGAACACGCTGAGCATCAGCTCGCTGCCGGACATGATATCGTCCGTCTGCACATCCTTGGCTTTTTTCTGGCCGACCAGATCAGCGAACGACCTTATGCCTTTGGTCAATGCTGCGCGAAGGCCAGCCTCATGCGTGCCGCCGTCGGGCGTGGGGATCGTGTTGCAATACCAGCTATTCGATCCATCCGACCAGAGCGGCCAGGCGACCGCCCATTCCACGCGGCCCATGCCATCGGGAAAATCCTGCGTTCCACGGAAGAACTCGGCGGTCGCGCATTCGCGGGTGCCAAGCTGCTCGGCAAGATGATCGGACAGGCCGCCGGGGAACTGGAAGACCGCTTCGGTTGGCGTGTCGTCCGTGATGACCTCAGCATCGCATTTCCAGCGGATTTCCACGCCTGCGAACAGATAGGCCTTCGATCGGGCGAGGCGGTGCAGGCGCGCGGCCTTGAACCGCAGTTCGCCAAAGATTTCATTATCCGGCGTGAAGGAGACTGTGGTGCCGCGACGATTGGGCGCAGCGCCAACCTTCTCCAGCCCACCCACGGGAAGCCCGCGCGAGAAGTTCTGGCGATAGAGTTCCCGGTTGCGCGCCACCTCGACCAGCGTGTCGACCGAGAGCGCATTGACGACGCTGATGCCAACGCCGTGCAGGCCGCCGGAGGTCGCATAGGCCTTGTCCGAAAATTTGCCGCCCGAGTGGAGCGTCGTCATGATGACTTCGAGCGCGGACTTGCCCGGGAATTTCGGGTGCGGATCGACCGGAATGCCGCGGCCATTGTCGCTGATCGTCAGGCGATTGCCGACACTCAATGTCACTTCGATGCGGGTTGCGTGCCCGGCGACAGCCTCATCCATCGCATTGTCCAGAACCTCGGATGCGAGATGGTGCAGCGCGCGCTCGTCCGTGCCGCCGATATACATGCCGGGGCGGCGCCGGACGGGCTCCAGCCCTTCCAGAACTTCAATGGTGGAGGCGTCATAAGCTTCTGGGATAAGCTTGCCGGAGCGGTCGAACAGGTCGTCTGACATGCCACGGCTATAGGGCCAAGGGACTCCCTCAAGCAAGCGCGCTCGCAGTCTGTTTAGCACCCAATGATGGTGTTGCAATTATGCTGCAGTTGCGTTGGTTAACGGGAAGTGATTGCTTTTTTGCGGGAAACCTTTGGTGGAACCATTCGTATCTCCGCCGCCAAGTTTAAGTGGCTGGAGGAATTTATATGAACAAGATCGTCCTAGCATCGCTCTCGACAGTGATCGCAGGCCTCATTGCTGCACCAGCGCTCGCGCAGGATGCTGCTCCCTCTTCGGACTGGACCGGTCCTTACATCGGCGGCACGCTCGGCATGAGCTGGCAGCCTAATTATGATCGCGAGACCCTCGAGACGCTGACCTTCGACACGAATGGCGATGGCGTTTATGGTGACCGCGTTGGTCTGGGCACGTCGAACGCATTTGCACCCGGCTTCTGCCGTGGTCGCGCTCTCGGTGCCACGCCAGGCACCTGCATGGGCGACAAGGACAAGCGCGTCGCTTGGTCGGTTAACGCCGGTTATGACATGCAGTTCGGCAACATCGTTGTCGGCGGTGTAGTCGAGGGCGGTCGTTCGATGATCGGTAACGCGGTCAGCGGCTTCAGCACCACGCCTGCCAGCTATGTGATGTCACGTCGCATCGATTATGACGGCAGCGCACGTCTGCGTGCAGGCCTGGCGCTCAGCACCGGCACGCTGCTGTATGGCACGGGCGGTGTTGCCTATGCCAAGGTGAAGAACAGCTTCGCCACCACCAACACGGCCAACACCTTCACCAGCAGCGACACGAGCTCTGATGAGTGGGGCTGGACCGCAGGCGGTGGCATTGAGCAGAAGATCACCGATAATTTCTCGATCGGTGTTCTGTATCGTTACACGAAGTTCAACAGCGTTGACGGTTACACCGTGCGCGTGAGCCAGGGTACGCCTGCATCGGCTGTTGGCCCATTCGTGGCGACGCCAGCTGGCTATACGGATATCCAGCGCACCAACGACGTGTTCGACAACCAGTCGGTCCGCGTGACGGCAAACTTCCGCTTCTAATCAGCGGTAAATCTGGAAATGGAAAAGGGGCCTTGCGGGGCCCCTTTTTCTTGTCTGCGATATTGGCGTGGTTGCGGAACGCCTAATCAGCGAATGCTTAGCGAACCCGCGGCCCGCCATAAGGCAGCGGCGGAGGCGGGCGACGCGTGCCGCGGGGCAGCTGCGCCTGATAAGCGCGGCCGCAATGCTCCACGCAATAAGGGAAGCCTGGGTTCACCTTCTCGCCGCAAAAGTGGAAATCTGGCTCGCCAGGATGACCAAGCGGCCATTTGCAGATCTTCTCATTGAGATCGAGCAGGCTCGTCTTTCCGGCAATCTCAGCGCTGGGCTTGGCGGGCACAAGGCGACGCGGCGGCGCAGGCGGGATCGGCTGCTGCATGTCGCCGGGGCCTTGGCGGAGGAAACCGCCGGGGCCGACCGAGACGATGCGCGGCTGAACAGGGCGCGGCGCTGGCTCTGCAGCGAGGTCCGTCTCGCCGGCAGGTGCTGCAGCGACGGGTGCCGGGGCAGGTTTGGCTTCCACAGGAGCGGGCGCTGGGGCTGGCGCGGGCTTTGCAACCTGCGGCTTTACCTCGCGCACCTCTTCGGCAGGCGCTGCCTCAACCTTGGGGGCAGGGGCCTTGCGCGCGGGTGCAGCGCCACCGGCCTTCGATGAGTCGGCGGCCGCTTTCACGGGGGAGGGGCGCGATTGCAAGCCAAGGCGATGCGCCTTGCCGATCACCGCGTTACGGCTCACGCCGCCCAGTTCCTCGGCAATTTGGCTTGCCGTCATGCCGCGTTCCCACATCTGCCGTAATTGCTCGATGCGTTCGTCTGTCCAGGACATGCCTATTCCTTCAAATGATAGCGGCCATATGGGCATCGACTCGCAAAAGGTCAAATTGACAGTGTGAATTGGTGCCCGCTCCGCCGCAATTTGGCGCTGCCGGGGTGCTGTAATCCCGGTTGCTGCTGCCCGCCGGAGACGATAGGGGCTAGGCTATGGCAGAGCATATCGATCGTTCCCCCGCGCAGAGCCTCATTCGGCACGAGCCCGGCGTTCAGGTCATTCGCAACGTGAACTGGTCCGGCCTCAAGGCGCTCTACATGCGTGAAGTGCGCCGGTTCATGAAAGTGCAGTTGCAGACCATCTGGGCGCCTGCCGTCACGACGCTGCTGTTCCTCGTCATCTTCACGGTCGCGATGGGGCGCGGCGGTTTGCAGGTGATGGGCGTGCCCTTCGCCGATTTCGTCGCGCCGGGCCTCATCATCATGGGCATGGTGCAGAACAGCTTTCAGAACGCCACCTCATCGCTGTTGCCCGCCAAGTTGCAGGGGACGATCGTCGACTATCTCATGCCGCCCATCTCATCCGGCGAACTGCTGCTGGCGCTGGTCGCATCGTCGGTCACGCGCTCCATCTTCGTTGGTTTTGCGATTTGGGTGGCGATGCTCTTTTGGCCGGGCGTGCATGTGCTGCCGCATCATTTGTGGGCCGTGGTCTTCTTTGGCATTGCAGGCTCTGCGATGATGGCGTTCCTCGGCATCATCACCGGCATCTGGGCCGAGAAGTTCGATCATGCAGCGTCGGTCGGCAACTTCATCGTCGCGCCGCTCTCGCTCCTTTCGGGCACATTTTATTCGATGGAGCATGTGGCGCCGATCTTCCGGGCGATCAGCCACTTCAACCCATTTTTCTACGCGATTTCAGGCTTCCGCTACGGTTTTCTGGCCGAGGCGGATTCGCAGCTCGCGCTTGGCGTGGCAGTGCTGCTCGGGCTCAACCTTGCGCTCGGCCTGCTCTGCTATGCCGCCCTGGCAAAGGGCTGGAAAATCAAAGCTTAGTGCCAGTGACTATCGGCAAGCTTGTAGCGACCACCTGATTGCTGGCCGAATAGCGCCGCGATCGCAGGGTGATCGATCGGCTCGCCCGTCTGATCGGGCACAAGATTCTGCTGGCTGACATAAGCCACATAGCTCGCCTCCCCATTGTCAGCGAACAGATGGTAGAAGGGCTGATCGCGCGGAGGACGCATGTCCTGCGGGATTGACTCATACCAATCCTCGCTATTTGCGAACACCGGGTCGATATCAAAGATCACGCCGCGAAAATCGAACAGAAGGTGCCGCACCGTATCGCCGATGCCGAAATTCGCATGTGCGATTCGCGGCGCTGCATCCAGCGCGCGCGGCAATGGAGCGCCGCCATTCGCCGTGGCAGACAGGGTTTTGCGGTCTTGAGCATGGTTCGTGCCATAGGATTTAGTGCAACTTTGGCTCAGTGCAAGTTTTGCCGCAGATATGCTTGGCAATGCCCGGATCATTCGCTAATAGCCCGCGCTCAGCGTTAGCATCATACGGTCTGGAAACAGACGTGTGGGATGAGGATGCCTCTGCGGAGAGGTGGCTGAGTGGTCGAAAGCACCGCACTCGAAATGCGACGTGGGCGCAAGCTCACCGTGGGTTCGAATCCCACCCTCTCCGCCATTTACTCGTCCGCGCAAGTTCGCGGTAGTCCACAAAATCTTGATATCATTCGTTTATCGTCCGTCGGATCGCTCTTTTGCGTTCGCGACCATCATGCGTCCGCCCCGATCATCGCCGACAAGAGGCCGATCACAAGGAAGGATAGCCGTCCTTCCTTGTGATCTTCTCGGACTTGAATGTTCAGCATCGTCCAAACGGCGTTGATGGATCGAGACGCATTGCCGGAGTGCAGACGGTTAGGGCGTCGTCGCGCTGCTGCGGGTCCTCTCAATTCTCAGAAGAACACGCGCGCCGATGCGGTGATCATCCGGCCCGGCATGGTGCGGGCCAGCGCGACGCCCGAAGCCGGCATCGTTGCATCGCCAATGTCGACAAAGGCCATGGTGTTGAACAGGTTGCTGGCATTGAGTCCCAGTGCAAGCCGTTCGACCGGGCGCACCTGCAGGAAGGCGCCGACCGTCGTGTAACCGGGCATCTTCAGCAAGTTGATATCCTGCGCATAGCTTGACGTTTGGCCGGCGACGTTCACGCCGACGCTGAGCAGATCATTTTCGAACTGCGGGGTCAGGCTATAGACGACCGCCGCCTGGTGGCGCGGCTTGTTGCCGACGACGGCCGGGTCGTTGGCCGCCGTGATCTTGCCGCCCGCCAGCGTGACGGTGCCGGTGACGCTGAACGGACCGCGCCGCACCCGCGATTCCAGTTCGGCGCCATAGGTGCGATAGCCACGTTGAACGACGCCGAGCACCTGGTTGCCGTTTTCATCGTTATAGATTTGGGAATTGGTTTCCCGCGTGTTGGCGTGAAAGGCGGTGACGTTGACAATGACGCCGCCGGAACGGAACTTGAAGCCGCCTTCCACCTGCCGCACCGGGTCATAGGCTGCGCTTCGGTCTGCCAGCGATCCGGTCCGGCGATCAAGCGCAGGGGAGAATATCACGCTGTCTGCCCCCGCCCGAGCGCCGCGGCTGTAGCGGGCGAACACCGAAAGCGCATCCGCCACGCGATAGTTGAGGCCGGTGGAATAGGACACATAATGGTAGTTGTAGTTCACGCCCCAGCCCGACGAGGGATCGATGAACGGCACAGTGCCTTCCGGCCCGGTCGCGTCGATCTGGCCATCGCCGTTCATGTCCCGCGGGCGGGTACCCTCATCGGCGAACGCGCTGCCGCGGACCTTGCCAGCGTCATAACGGATCGAACCGCCCAGCGCGAAGCGGCCT
>CAMLFF010000074.1 GCA_946479185.1 uncultured Sphingobium sp. | reverse complement strand
GCGCTGCGCAGCTTCGCCGATTTGGTCCGTAAATTCTGTGCGCTTATCTTATTCCGCACAATGCCACATCCTGAATTGGTCAGAAGGTCAGGTTTGCCGGATTGAAGCGTCCCGGGTTCTCCGGAGGCTATTTTGTTTAAGTCACGCAGCCATGGGTTCGTCGTCGTCCAACATGGCGTCGTAGCGTTCTTTGGCTCAGCCGGTGGGATATTGCCGATGGGCTCCATTTTACCGTCTTGGTTAGCTCCGCGCGCAGCAACACCAACGCGCGACGTCGCTCGCCTATGCTGCTTTACGCCTTCCCCATGCTGCCGCCGGCTTGGCGGTCTATGACGCCGCTGTCGAGCAAGGGCGCTGCATCGATATTCTCGGCCCCCAGCATGACACTCAGCTTTTCAAGGCCTGCAAGGATCATCGCTTGCTCCCATGAGGCCAAGGACAGGAACTGCGTTTTGAACTGGGTCTGCAAAAGATCTGGAGCATTTTGCAGGACTTCAAGCCCGCTTGAGGTTGCGCGCAGGATGAATTGACGTTTGTCCCGGTCTCCGCGCTCACGGGTTACAAAGCCCGCTAAGGCCAGCCGATCGACAATTGCGGTGATGGTCGCCTGACTGAACTGGAGTGACTGGGCGATAGCGCTTGGCGTTGCATGATCGCGCCCGCCAATTTCCTGAAGCGCAAGCAGTTGTGAAGGCGTCAATCCCGTGGTCGCAGCCAGTTGTCGACTGCCAATTTCTGTTGCGCGCAAAATGCGCCGCAAGGCGCGCAGGGTAAGGGTGGAAATGTCTGAGTCCATTGCCCCTCGCTATCCATTCATGACCGAACCGCCAATGCTAATATATTTCATAATATGAAGCATATTTAGCTCCGGCGTTGGCGCTAGAGCGCGGCTCTCAAGCGGCAAAGGGTTGAAATTGGCGACTATATGCGCATATACTGCATCCAATTGCTGACTTGGGGGTTTGCAAAGCGAATAATATACTTCGGGAGATAAACAATCTTTGCTCGTAAAACCGATGCGGCCACGATGCCGCCACGGGATTTTTCGCGTCAGGCTGGTTCGAATGCCCAGACTATCACGCTACGCCAGCCGGTCTCGACGGATGGCCCTGCTGTTTTCGCGTTGATCGCAGCCTGTCCGCCGCTCGATGCCAATTCGGCCTATTGCAACCTGCTGCAGTGCACGCACTTTGCTGAGACTTGCGTCATTGCCGAGCGGGACAGCGCCGTGGTCGGCTGGGTGTCCGGCTATCGCGTTCCATCCGCGCCAGAGCAGTTTTTCGTCTGGCAAGTGGCGGTGGCACAGGAGGCGCGTGGGCTTGGTCTGGCGCAGCGCATGATCGGCGATCTGCTGGCGCGGCCCTCGGCCAAAGGCGTCACGCACATCATCACAACCGTGACACCAGACAATGCTGCATCCTGGGCATTGTTTGAAGGGCTGGCGCGGCGCTGTGGCTGCGCACTCAACAAGGCTCCGCACTTTGAACGCAAGGTTCATTTCGCGGGCGCTCACGCAACGGAATGGCAGGCCAAGATTGGGCCTCTCCCTGCTGGGCCAACCGCAACATTTTAAATTTCTGGAGATTTACCGCCATGACAACCGTTCCTCATCCAACCAGCAAGAAACCTGACACCGCCATTTATGAGCGGCGCGAGTCGATCGTGCGTAGCTATGCGCGGTCCATGCCCCGCCAGTTCAACCGGGCGGAAAATGTGTGGATGCATGACAATGAAGGGGGCCGTTATCTCGATTTCCTCTCCGGCTGCTCGACCCTCAACTATGGTCACAACCACCCGATCATGAAGCAGGCGCTGCTCGATTATATAAGCGCCGATGGCATCACGCATGGCCTCGACCTGCATACCGACGCCAAGAGCGACTTCCTCAAAACCTTCGAGGACGTAATCCTGCAGCCCCGCGGCTTGGATTATCGCGCCATGTTCACGGGGCCGACGGGCACCAACGCGGTCGAAGCGGCGATCAAGCTGGCCCGCAAGATCACCGGGCGGGAGATGGTGATCGCCTTTACCAATGGCTTCCACGGCATGACGCTGGGCGCGCTGGCCTGCACGGGCAATGCCGCCAAGCGCGGCGGCGCAGGGGTGCCGCTCAGCCATGTGAGCCATGAGCCTTATGATGGCTATCATGGCCCGGATGTGGACACGGCAGCCCTGCTGGAGCAGCGCCTCGCCGATCCATCGAGCGGTCTGGATGCGCCCGCCGCGATTCTGGTGGAAACCGTGCAGGGCGAGGGCGGCCTCAATGCTGCGTCGGCTGAGTGGCTGCGCTCGATTGCGCAGATTGCCAAGCGCCACGGCGCGTTGATGATCGTGGACGATATTCAGGCGGGCTGCGGCCGCACCGGCGGCTTCTTCAGCTTTGAAGGCATGGGCTTCACGCCCGACATCGTGACGATGGCCAAGTCCCTTTCCGGCATGGGGCTGCCTTTTGCGCTCACGCTGTTCGGTCCGGAGCTCGATCAATGGGCGCCCGGCGAGCATAATGGCACCTTCCGTGGCAACAACCATGCCTTCGTCACGGCGACGGCGACGCTGCGCCATTTCTGGAGCAGCAGCCAGTTTGAGAGCGATGTGCGCCGACGTGGCGAGCTGCTCGAGGCAAGGCTGGATGCGATGGCCAAGGAACATGGCCTGACGACGCGTGGGCGCGGCATGATGCGCGGGCTCGATGTCGGGTCCGGCGAGGCAGCATCGCTCATCACGGCCGAATGCTTCAAGCGCGGCCTCATCATCGAAACGAGCGGACCGCATGACGAAATCGTCAAAGTGCTCGCGCCGCTCGTGATCGACGACGCCATTTTCTCTGGCGGCCTCGACATTCTCGAAACCTGCGTTCGCGAGGCGCTCACCGCGACCTTCAGCGTGGCAGCGGAATAAGGAGACAATTTATGATTATTCGCAAGCTTGGCGACATTCGCAGAAGTGACCACAACGTCCGGTCTAACGGCTGGGATAGTGCCCGTATGCTGCTCAAGGATGATGGGATGGGCTTCTCTTTCCACATCACCACCATGCACGCCGGCAAAGAGCTGAAAATGCATTATCAGAACCATCTTGAGGCCGTGTTCGTCCTCAAGGGGACCGGCACGATCGAGGATCTGGGCACGGGTGAAACCCACCAGCTCGCCCCCGGCGTGATGTATGCGCTCAACGCCAATGATCGCCATATCGTGCGGCCGGAGACGGACATTTTGACCGCCTGCGTGTTCAATCCGCCCGTGACAGGTCGTGAGGTGCATGATGAAAATGGCGCCTATCCAGCAGATGTTGATGCGCGCGAGCCTGCGACGCTCAACGCCTGATCATCCACCCAAAGTGGAGACACATAATGACTGATCTTTACCCGTCGCGCCACGCGGCGGAACCCCAACTGCTGCCCCGGCACGATCCTGTCGTGCATGGGGCTTGGAGCCCCTCGGCGCCGCTTTCCAAGGCGCAGGCCGAAGCCTTTGATCGCGATGGCTATCTGGTGCTGGAGGATATTTTCTCCGCCGAAGAAGTCACTTTCCTACAGCGGCAGGCAGGCAAGCTGTTGGCCGATCCGGCAGCGCTGGATGCCGATACGGTCATCACCGAGCCGCAAGGCAATGAGGTGCGCTCGATCTTCGAGATCCATACGCAGAGCCAAGCGATGGCGCGGCTGGCGGCTGATGAGCGGCTTGCCAATGTTGCCCGCTTCCTGCTCGATGACGAGGTGTATCTGCACCAGACGCGCCTCAATTATAAACCGGGCTTCCAGGGCAAGGAATTCTACTGGCACTCGGATTTCGAGACATGGCATGTCGAGGACGGGATGCCGCGCATGCGCGCGCTCTCCATGTCCATCCTGCTGGCGGACAATACGCCGCATAATGGCCCGCTAATGCTGATCCCAGGATCGCACCGCGAATATCTCACCTGCGTTGGGATAACGCCTGATAATCATTACAAAACATCTTTGCGCAAGCAGGAATATGGCGTGCCGGATGAGGACAGCCTTGCGCAGCTTGCCGACGAGCATGGGATTGTTGCGCCGACCGGCAAGGCAGGCACGGTCGTGATATTCGACTGCAATGTGATGCATGGGTCGAACAGCAATATCTCGCCCTTTCCGCGGGCCAATGCGTTTCTGGTTTACAATGCCGTGTCGAACAAGCTGCGCGCGCCCTTTGGCCCGGTCACCCCGCGCCCGGACTTTATCGCTGCGCGCAAAGCGGCGGCCATATCGCCCAAATCTGGCGCGCTGATGGAGGCCTTTGCATGAGCGGCACACATAGCGTCGAGAAAATCGGCGGCACATCGATGGCGGCAACGCAGACCGTGTTCGACGATGTCTTGATCGCCGGGCGGGAAGGCGCGGAGCTTTACAATTGCATCTTCGTCGTCTCGGCCTATGCGGGCATGACGGACCTGCTGCTGGAGAATAAGAAGAGCGGCGTGCCCGGTGTCTATGGCCGCTTCCTCGCTGATGATGGCGCCAATGGCTGGCGTGTTGCGCTCGATGACGTGCGCAAGGCGATGCATGCGCGCAACGAAGCGTTGTTCGCCACGAATGCCAGCCGTGATGAAGCGCGCATCTTCGTCGATATGCGGATCGACGCCGTGAGCGCCTGCCTTGAAGATCTCGCCCGGCTGCGCAGTCATGGGCGCTTCTGCGTCAATGACCAGCTCGTCACCGCGCGCGAATTGCTGGCGGGTCTGGGCGAAGCGCATAGCGCGCATGGCACCAGCCTGCTGCTGCGCGAGAGGGGCGTGAACGCGCTGTTCGTGGACCTCACCTTGTGGGACCAGAAGGATATTTGCAGCCTTGATGAGCGCATCGAGACGGCCTTCGCCAAGATCGACCTGACGACGACCCTGCCAATCGTGACCGGCTATGCGGGCTGCGAAGAGGGCATGATCCGCCGCTATGCCCGGGGCTATTCCGAGATGACCTTCTCGCGCATCGCGGTGCTGACTGGCGCGCGCGAGGCTGTGATCCACAAGGAGTTCCACCTCTCCAGCGCCGATCCGCGTGTCGTCGGAGAGGATAAGGCCCGCAAGATCGGCTTCACCAATTATGATGTGGCGGACCAGCTTGCCAATCTGGGCATGGAAGCCATCCACCCGCGCGCCGGGCGGGGGCTGCGGCAGGCCTCCATTCCGCTGCGGGTGCGCAACACATTCGACCGCGACGATGATGGCACGCTGATCTGCGGCGATTATGTCTCCGATCAGCCGAAGGTGGAGATCATCACCGGCATTCGCATGGTGCAGGCCCTGCAATTTTTCGAGCAGGATATGGTCGGCGAGAAGGGCTATGACGCCGATATTCTCAATGTGCTAACCCGGCATAATGCCTGGATCATCAGCAAATCATCCAATGCCAACACGATCACCCATTATCTCTCGGCGGGTACGGAGACGGTGAAGCGGGTGATGGCTGATCTCCAGAAGGCCCATCCCGAGGCCTCGATCTCGACGCAGGCCGTTGCGATGGTGTCCGTCATCGGCAGCGATATCGCGCGGCCCGGCCTTGTGCCCGATGCGCTGAATGCGCTTGCCGAAGCGGATATCGCGATGATTGCGATGCAGCACCAGATCCGCAATGTGGACGTGCAGTTCATCATCGGTTGCGAGGATTTTGACCGCGCGATCAAGGCGCTTCATGTGGCGCTGGTTGAAGATGTCGCGGTTGAGCCAGCCATCAGCCGCGCAGCCTGAGTGCGGGCCGTTCAACCGTGCTGACCTTCCTCCTCCCGGTGAGAAGCCTGCTCATCGCCATCTTCATCTTGATGGCGGGGAGCGGCTTCCTGTCGACGCTGATCAGCTTGCGGCTGGAGCGGGCGGGGAACAGCACCTTGATGATCGGCGCGGTGGCGACGGCTTATTTTGCCGGGCTCACCGTGGGCGCGCTGCGCGTCGGTTCCATCGTGCGGCGGGTCGGCTATATCCGGGCCTTCGCCGCCTTTGTGTCGATCCTCTCGGCCAGCACGCTCTCCTATGCGCTCATCCAGAGCCCGGCGCTGTGGACGGCGCTGCGCTTCATCGATGGGCTGTGCGTGGCGGGTGTATTCATCTGCCTTGAAAGCTGGCTGAACGAGCGGGCAGACGCCCAGACGCGCGGGAGCATTCTGGCCAGCTATATGGTCGCGCTCTACTCGGGGCAGGCCGTTGGGCAGCTGCTGCTCAATGCCAGCGGCGAGATGCCATCGACACCGTTTCAGATCGCCTCGATCCTGATTTCGCTGGCAGTCGTGCCCATCTGCCTCACCCGCGCCCATGCCCCGGCCACTGGCGATGCCAGCCCTTTTTCATTGCGGCAGCTGTTCACGGTCTCACCGCTGGGCGCCGTGGGCGCAACCGTTACGGGGCTGATGCTTGGCGCATTCTATGGCCTTGCGGCTGTGCATGTGCGGCGCATCGGCCTCGATCTGTCGCAGACCGCCACCTTCATGAGCATCGTCATCTTGGGCGGCGTGGCGCTGCAATGGCCATTGGGGCGCCTCTCGGATCGTTATGACCGGCGACAGATCATCGTCATCAGTCTGGGCGCGGCGATGGTCGCCAGCATCGCTATTGCCCTCATCTCCAGCCCGAGCGGCCTTCTCCTGTTGTTCGGCGGTCTGTTCGGTGGGCTGAGCTTCGCGCTCTATCCGCTCTGCGTGGCGCACACCAATGATCGGCTCGATGCCGATAACCGCGTTGCCGCCAGCGGCGGGTTGGTGCTGCTCTATTCCGTCGGTGCGGCCCTCGGCCCAACGGGCGGCGCGATTGCGATGACGCTGGCGGGAGGCCCCGGCCTCTTTCTGTTCATCGCCTTGTGCGCGGCAGCGGCGTTGCTCTTTGGCGTGTGGCGCCAGATCGCAACCGATCCGGTGCCCGCAGACGAGCAGCAAAATTACCAGATCATGCCGCGCACCACGCCGGTGGCGGCATTGCTCGACCCCAATTCACCCGATGAAGCCGCGCCAGCGCCACAGACAGCGTCACAGGGCAGCGCTTCTCCTGCAGGATAAGATCATGTCTCCATCTACCACGTCCCTCGAGGCGCAACCGCAGCCGCATCTCCCCGCCGACAGCAAGACGCTGCGCCGGGCCATCGGCGCCTCAGCGCTCGGCAATGCGACCGAATGGTTCGACTATGGCATTTACGCTTATGGCGTGACTTACATCTCGGCAGCTTTGTTCCCCGGCGATACCGAAGAGGCCGTCCTCTTCGCGCTCGCCACCTTTGCGATCTCCTTCCTCATCCGCCCGCTTGGCGGCTTGTTCTGGGGGCCATTGGGGGACCGGATCGGCCGCAAGTCGGTGTTGGCGCTGACGATCCTGCTGATGTCCGGCGCAACCGTGTGCGTGGGGCTGATCCCTTCCTATGTCTCCATCGGCTTTTGGGCGCCTGTCCTGCTGATTGCGCTCCGCATGATACAGGGCTTTTCGACAGGCGGGGAATATGGCGGGGCCGCCACCTTCATGGCCGAATATGCGCCAGACGACCGGCGCGGCTTTTGCGGGAGCTTTCTGGAGTTCGGTACGCTGGCGGGCTTCTCCTTTGGCGCGCTGCTGATGCTGGGCTTTTCGCTCATGCTGGGCGATGCCACCATGCATGACTGGGGCTGGCGGATACCCTTTCTTGTCGCGGGGCCGATGGGCCTGATCGGCATGTATCTGCGCTCCAAGATGGAGGACACGCCGGTCTTTCGTGAAGCGATGGAACAGGCCGAAGGCGGGCAGGCAGAATCGCCGGGGCTGGCGCTGCTCATCAGGGGCTATTGGCGCCCGCTGTTGGTGATGAGCGGTCTGGTGATCGCGCTCAACATCGTGAATTATACGCTGCTCAGCTACATGCCGACTTACCTCCAGCGCCGCATCGGCCTCTCCGCCGATGAAGCGCTGATTGTGCCGATCATCGGTATGATGTTCATGATGATATTGCTGCCCTTTGCCGGCGCCCTGTCGGATCGGGTTGGGCGCAAGCCTTTGTGGTGGTTCTCGCTGATCGGGCTGTTTGTGGGCGTCGTGCCGCTCTATCTGCTGATGGCGACGGGGCTGTGGGGCGCCATTGTGGGCTTCGCGCTACTCGGCCTGCTCTATGTGCCGCAACTGGCGACAATCTCCGCGACCTTTCCCGCCATGTTTCCAACGTCGGTGCGCTTTGCCGGATTCGCGCTCGCCTACAATGTCGCGACGTCCATCTTTGGCGGCACGGCGCCGGTGATTGGCAGCGGGTTGATCGGCATCACGGGCAATGAGCTGATGCCCGCCTATTACATGATGTTTGCCTGCGTGGTGGGCATGATCTCGATGCGCTTCCTCAAGGAATCCGCCGGCCTCTCGCTGCGCGATGCGGATATTGTGGGGCGCAAATGATGGATGGAAATCTGTCAGAAGTGACGGACATGTTCGCCAGCTACCCCTGGTTGCAGGCGCTCATCGCGTTGGCAGGCTTGCTCCTGGTCGCCACCGTCGCCAACTGGATCGCCAAGCGCATCGTGCTGCGGCTGTTCCTGCGCATTCTCAGCCGCACGGCATTGGCCTTTGAAGGCCAACTGCTTGGCCGCATCGTCGCGCGGCTTTCCAACATCGTGCCTGCAATCATCATTCAGATCGGCAGCGTGACGATCCCGCATCTTCCGGCCTGGGTGCCGGTGCTGGTGCAAAATCTGAGCGCCGCCTTCATCATCCTGACGCTGGCGATTGCGCTGAGCGGTTGCCTTGATCTGCTCAACGATCTGTATCAGCGGCGGCCCCGTTCGGCCAACAAGCCGATCAAGGGCTATGTGCAAGTCGGCAAGTTGGTGATTTATGCGGCGGGTGGCATCCTCATCATCGCCGCTTTGATGGACCAGTCGCCGCTGTTGCTGCTCTCAGGCCTTGGGGCGATGGCCGCCGTGCTGCTGCTCGTCTTCAAGGATACCATCCTGTCGCTCGTGGCATCGGTGCAAATCGGATCGAACGATATGGTGCGGCTGGGCGACTGGATCGAGATGCCGCAGCTCAATGCCGATGGCGACGTGATCGACATTGCCCTGCACACGGTGAAGATCCAGAATTTTGACAAGACGATCACGACGATCCCCACACACCGGCTCATTAATGAGAGTTTCAAGAACTGGCGGGGCATGTCCGAATCCGGTGGGCGGCGGATCAAGCGCTCGATCATGATCGACCAGAATAGCGTGGCCTTTCTGACTGCCGACCAGACCAGCGCGCTTGAGCGGTTCGCTGTGATTGCGCCCTATCTGAGCGCCAAGCAGGCGGAGATTCTCGCGTGGAACAAGGCGCAGGATCATGCCAGGGATGATGATGTGAATGCGCGGCGCGTGACGAACATCGGAACGTTCCGGGCCTATGTGCAGGCTTACCTTGAAAACCGCTCGGACATTGCGGACGACAAGACGCTGATCGTGCGCCAGCTCGAGCCAAGCGAGACTGGCCTGCCGCTGGAAATCTATGCCTTCACCACCACAACCGCATGGGGGGAGTATGAGCAGATCCAGGCCGATATTTTCGACCATGTGCTGGCGATCCTGTCGGAATTTGGCTTGCGCCTTTTCCAGAGCCCGACGGGTCTCGACTTGCAGACGATGTCTGCGCGCGCCGCGCCTCAGCCGGACTTGGTGACGGCCTGATTCGTCAGGAACGGCTTGGAGAGGCCATGATAGAGCCGCTCCTTGCACACCATTGCGCTGACGATATCGGCAATCAGTGCGGTGGCGAACAGCGGCAGGATCATGCCCCGGCTGGCCGTCGTTTCGATGAGGATGATGACGGCGGTGAGTGGCGCGCGGACCACGCCCACAAAATAGCCGATCATGCCGAGCAGGATGATGGCGCCCTTGGGATCGTCAGGGAACAGGGCTGAGAGCAGATCGCCAAGTCCTGCCCCCACCGCGAGGGACGGCGCAAACACGCCGCCCGGCGCCCCGCTCAGCGCGGTTGCGAGCGAGGACAGGAATTTGGCAGGGCCAAACCAGTAGGAGCCAGGCTGCGCCTCCACCAGATTGCGCGTTGCCTCATAGCCGGTGCCCCAGGTTGCGCCTGCGCTGGTGACGCCGAGGATCGCGACGATCAGACCCAGCACCGCCGCAACGCGAACCGGGCGCTGCTTGAGCGCCTTGATCCAGGGCCAGCGTGCTGCGGAAAAGCCGAGCAGCGCGCGCGAGAAGAGCCCTCCCGCAATGCCCCCGGCGATGCCCGCGACAGGGGCGATGAGAAGCACGCTGCCAAGGTCCAGCGTCTGCCGCATCGCGCCGAAATAGATATAATCGCCTGCGATGCCGAGGCTGACCAGCCCTGAGATCATCACCGCCGCCATCACCAGCACGGCGACCTTCTGCTCATAGGCGGCGGCCAGCTCCTCGATCGCGAATGCAACGCCCGCCAGTGGGGTATTGAACGCTGCCGCCACGCCCGCCGCGCCGCCCGCGATGAGCACGCCTGCCGTGATCGGCACGCGCAGGGCACGGTGGACCGCCACCATGATCGCCGCGCTGACCTGAACGGTTGGCCCTTCGCGCCCGACCGATGCGCCGCCGCACATCATGAACAGCGTCATCAGCATTTTGATGGCGCCGGTTTTGAGCGACACGAGCGGACTTGTCGCGCTTTCCGCCGGATTGGCGGATGCGGCGATCACTTGTGGAATGCCCGATCCACGCGCCATCGGCGCCCAGCGCTGCGTGAAATAGACGGTGGCCGCGAAGATTGTCGGCGTGAGCAGCAGCGCCGCATAGGGCCACGCCGTGCTGAACCGCATGAACAGATGCTGCGCCTCGTCGCCAAGCCTGGCAAAGGCGATCGCCACGATGCCGAGCAGCACCGCGCCAATGCCCGTAGCGACGCGGCGACGGACGATGTTCAGGGCATCACGGGCCTTGTCGGGGCCGTCCGCAGGCCCGAGCGATTTGGCGGATGCGAACAGCCGCCGTAAGATGCGAGACACGGTTTTCAACATCGTTCTACAATCTCTTCAGGAGCGGCCACGTCTTTATTGAAAGGCGCTCGGGAGGTCTGCCAGCATCAAGCGAGACGTCTGATGTGCCGGAACCGCGCGTAGCGACTGAGCACTCCTGACCGTCGCATCGAACATGCCCTTCAGCGCAGGGAAATCTAAGCCTTCGATCAATGAATACGCGCAATCAATCGCCACGTACGGTCCGTATCGTTAGCGGTTTGCTGGCTCTCGTGTGGCTCGGAGCCGGCTTCGCCGCTATCGTTGTCGCGTTGACCACTGCGCGTTGGCTGCCGGGCGTTCTCGGTGTCGCTGCCGTTTG
>CAMLFF010000073.1 GCA_946479185.1 uncultured Sphingobium sp. | reverse complement strand
ACCACCGAGATCTACACTCTTTCCCTACACGACGCTCTTCCGATCTTGACTGGCAAACGCATTCTTGGTTCCTTTTGTAGAGCAACATTCGGATTGGCGTAGCGTCACTGCGCCAAGGGCAAGTCACACATCTGTGCAAACGCAACGGCAGGAGCCAGCACCTGCAGGTCTGCGATGAGAGAAAGGAGTATCGTTAGTCACCGTTTGATTGGCTTTGCCTGGGCCTGGGCCTGGGCCGGGCGCCCTCTTTGTCTCTTGTTTATTGCCGGAAAAACATTGCGGCGTTGTGGCCGATCGAAAGCATGCGGTTCTCCGCGTTCGATACCCGAGTGAGAACAATTTAACTTTGACCGTCTCGCGGAGCCGGTTGAACCTGTGCATCCACGAATTCCAACCGCATGATCGTCCCGCCCGTTGGCGCATTCTGCACGTCGATGCGACCCTGATGGCGATCCATGATCTGACGAACCAGACTGAGGCCCAGTCCTGCCCCCGTTTGCCGCGCGCGCAAACGGTGGAACGGCTCGAACACCCGCTTGCGTTCTTCCTCAGGAATACCGGGGCCATCGTCTTCCACTTCGATCACAGGAGCATCGACCAGTATCGTGACCATGTGGCCACCATGCTCTATCGCATTTTGGACCAGATTGGAGAGCACCCTTTCCAAAGCGGGCGCATCGCCCATCACCGACCCGTTTCGGATCAGGACGAAAGCCAGTTCGCCTCCGCTTGCGATCACGAGCGGCGCAAGATCACCCACGACCCTTCGCGCAAGCGAGGCCGGATCGACAGGCTCCATCGGCGCGCCCCGGTCGGCGCGCTGAATGTCCAGCAATTGCTCGGTCAGTGTTGCGAGCCGGGCCACGTCGCGGCTTAATGCGCGGGTGATGACGGGTGCGTCGGCTGCCTCGACCTTGGCCTGGAGGATCGCGATCGGCGTTCGCAACTCGTGGGCTGCATCGGCGATGAAACGTTGGTGCCGCTCATACCCCTGATCAAGACGTTCGAGTGCACCGTTCACCGCGAGCACCAGCGGCACGACCTCTGACGGGATGTCCGCAACCGGGAGCCGGGACCCACGGCGATCAATGTTGATGCCTTGCGCCTCCTGGGCAATCACACTCAAACCGGCCAGCGCACGGCGGACGATGAACGGTGTAACCGCGACCGTTACGATCGTGATCAGGCCCAGAATCGGGATCATCAGGAGGTTCGACAACAGCAGGACCATGAAGGTCGCGCTGAACGAGTCCCCTTTGCCCAGGACGGTGAACTCGCCAGCCGGCCCCGAGATGTTCCACAGGATCACGAGCGGAACATGGCCCGGCGTCGCCCCATTCGAGAACGTCGGCTTTCCCGCTCCGAAGTAGCGGCCAATTTCGCGATATGCGGCGGGAACGCTCCCAGTCCCGACAACCTCACCCCGGCCACTGCGCGCCATAAACCAGAAGTCGGGGGTCGTGCGGCGCATTTGAGCCAGCTCTGGTGTTTCTTCAATGTGCAACCGGCCATCCGGCGATCGATGGATGGCAGTCGCAGCGACGCTGGCAAATTCCGGGGTCATCAGGATCCCGCCCTCATCTGCGCGGCTGAGCCAGACGGCAAAGCAAATAACGAGAACGAACGGAATCCCGAGCTGGAATGCAAGGAGCCGGACGATCAATCGGCGTTTCAGTGATTTCGTCGTGGTCGCCGTCATAGCGTTTGACGAAGCAGGTAGCCGACACCCCGGATTGCATGAATCTCCACCGCACCGCCCGCTTCGGACAGGCGTTTGCGAAGGCGCGAGACATGCGAGTCGAGCGTGTTGGATTGGATCTCATCATCGAAGCCGTAAACTGCATCTTCAAGGGCGTTGCGCGACACCGTGCGACCGCGCCGCCGCATCAGTGCAGCAAGGACGAGCAACTCGCGCCGGGGAATATCCAGCCGGTGACCATCGACCGTCGCCTCATCATTATCCAGATCATAGGCCAGATTGGCGAGATGCACCTGCTGAACCGATACGTCAGCGGGACGGCGACGCACCGCGCGCACGCGAGCCAGCATTTCCTCCATTGCGAACGGCTTTGGCAGATAGTCGTCGGCCCCTGTATCCAGACCCGAGACCCTATCTGTGACATCGCCCCGCGCGCTTATCATAATGATGGGCACACCGGGATTGTCGCGCCGAATATCCGCAATGAGCGCCAAGCCGTCGCCATCTGGCAGCGTTCGATCAAGCAGCACCAAATCGGCGGTCCCAGATCGCGCCGCTTCCCTTGCATCCACCGCAAGCGCGACATGATCGACGATGATTCCCTCCCGCTCAAGGACGGTGCGCAGGGCAGCGGCCATTTCGATTTCATCTTCGATCAGCAATACCCGCAATGTCTATGTCCTAAGTTTGCTGATCGGTAGGCATATCCTGGCCGGGGGCGTACGCCCCGGCCAGGTATTGGAGATGGACAGGACTATCAGAACCCAGCCGTGATCCCCAGCAATGCCTTGGAGGTCTTCAAGCCATCGCCATAATTCACCCGATTATATTCCGCGCGGACGAACAAGCCCGGCGACACTGCAACCTCGAGTCCCCCGCCGTAAAGGAGGCCCTTCGCGGTTGAACTCGTGCTCAGGTCTTTTGATGTGGTGGCGCGGAAGTCTGTTTTCTCCCGGATACGCAGCCAGCTATATCCGGCTCGACCATAGAGCAGCACAGTAGGTGCAGCGAGTATGCCAGCGCGCCCAGAAACATCCCAAGTCCAACGTGGCTTCACCATATACTCACCGAGCGGGCTGGCCGTTGTCAGCGTTCTGCCGCCTCGACCGATTCCAGCTTCCGCACCGATCACGAGCAAGTTGCCCATCTGAGCGTCATATCCGATGCGCGCCCGGTATCCGACGCCGCCCTTCTTGCGGTCTATGCTGGATGCAATGCGGGGAAGCGCATGGTCGGCATCCGTCCAGCGATAGTCCATGTCCATGCCGACTTTGGCGCCACCGAACGTTGGCGTATCGCCTGCGTCAAGCGACTTTGCAGACGCAACGGCGGGAGCCAGCACCAATAAGCCAGCGGCGAGATAGAACAGTTTCATTATACACCCTTTCGATTTCGCCTTGGTCAGGCGGTGCCCCCCTTTCCTAGGCTTGCATTGCCGGGACATTGCGCATCGTAGCCGGGCGGAAAATTGTTGCTTCCTGGATTGGGGTGCTCCGACGCCGGGTTGTCAGCATCGCGTGCCGTGCCGAAAAGCTCGAAGAACCTAGGTCAAAGCAGCTGTACCAAAGCGACGAAGCCGCGCTCGGTTTTCCTGTGTCACCCGGTAGGATCGTTACCGGCAAATGTCTCGAGACTTACCGGCGTTGTTCTCTACATTGGCTGGGATGCGCCCCGTCTGGGCTCGATAAGCGCGGGCGAACCATTTCAACCAATGCCTCGCTGCGCAGATAAGCACCGACAAGCGTGGTATGGTCACCCCCTGCTGCCATTCTGGGGTGCGTGAACCAAGGCCAATACCTGTTACTAGCCGGACGCTGGGCTGACTGCTCCCCAATGATGGTCAATCATTATGCCGCGACAGCGCTATGAATGAACGACAGGTTTTAGAGATAAGTTTTGAGCGGTGGAATGTCGGCTACGTTGGCGGAAGCCGTCGTCCCGGTTCTCATCGAAGGATCTGGCGGCTCTCGACCCAGATTACGACGTTCGTTTCTGGTTGTACGAACGTCGCAGTCTGACAAGCGCAGTCACTCGAGCTACGTCAGGCCGTCCGGCGGGAACCACCAACAAAGCAGACGTTGGTAGAGAGAAAGCGGTGTCTCAAAGACCTCACGATCATTCACACGCCGGGCTGTGAGGCCAACATCCCAATAGAAGATAGAAGGCGGTCAGCCAGCTGGCGGCCTGCTGGAGCCCGTCACCACAGAATATGCGCCGCTCACAACGAACCGCCTGCCTTCTGCTGTTCGAGCAACGATGATAAGTCACTTCTCCCTCGCTGTGGCGCGAGTTCGGCATTTCCGCACGTGGGCGGAGGCTAGAAATCGAACATTATGATAGCGCGACAGCGAGACGATGCATGACCTTCCGCCCGACTATATCAGCTTTGATTGCAATGGCACCTTCATCAACTTCGAGATGGGGCCGACAGCGCAAAGCGATCCTCTCCGATCGCGTGAGCTCGTGAAAAAGCACGCTCTTGCATGGGCAAGGCGTTCATCGACCGGGGGCATGAATCGACGTCCACGGACTATGGCATGAGCCGATTGACCGACGTTCGCCATTTGCCCGCCTACTGGGCCTTAACGCTCCAATGATGATCAGGACGAACCATGTCGGCGAATATGACCAGTGATTCAACTGCGGGGGGCGTGCAGCTATCTTCCCGCGTGCCGGACCTTAGCCTCACGCAAGCGCAGCAGGTTGCGGCGGGTCTCTACGGCGTCGAGGCTGAAGCGGTCTTGCTGACCAGCGAGCGCGACGAGAATTTTCGACTGCAGGCCGCCGATGGGCGTTTCTATCTGCTCAAGATCAGCAATCCGTCAGACAGTGACGAGATCGTCGATCTGCAAACCGCCTGCCTCGACCATATCGCCAAGGTCGATCCCGCCAATCCGGTGCCGCGCGTGTTGCGCACGCTCGCTGGCGCCAATGGCGACCAAATTTCGCTGTCAGATGGTCGCCGCTGCGCGGTGCGCATGCTGACCTATCTTGAGGGCGTGCCAGCCAAGTCGACGTCGCAAAGCAGCCAGCAGCGGGTGCGGATGGGCGCGGCGCTAGCGCAGCTCGATCTGGCTTTGCGCGATTTCTCCCATCCGGCGGCGGCGCATGATTTGCATTGGAACGTGTCGCGGGCCGATCAGCTCGCACATCTGGTCGATGCGATTGAGGGTGACGCGCAGCGCAAGCTCGTGCGCCATTTCATGGATCGGTTCGTGACCACGGTTCTGCCGCAGCTTGCCACGGTGCGCGCGCAGGCGATCCACAATGACTATCATTTCTACAATGTCCTGGTCGCTGCGGATGATCCCTGCCGCATCACGGGCATCATCGATTTCGGTGACATGGTTCATGCGCCGCTGGTGGGTGAAATAGCGACGGGCGCATCCTATCAGATGGCCGATGCAGCCGATCCGCTCGCTGCCGCTGCCGAATTTGTCGGCGGCTATCACGCAATATTGCCCATTCTCCCGCAGGAGCAGGCGATATTGGCCGACTTGATGGCCACACGCCACCTGATCTCAGTGCTGATCTCGGAATGGCGCTCCCGGCGTCACCCGGAAAATTACGATTATATCATGCGCCATAACCCGGCGGCATGGGATGCCTTGCGGCTGATGGCCGACCTTTCTCAAGATGAAGCACGCGACCGATTGCTGGCCAACGTGCGCAGCGGAGACGATAAATGACCGGTACGATCGACCTTAACATGGTGAACGCCTATATTCCCGGTAGTGCCGATGTCGGCCCCGAGACGGCGGCCACGATCAGCCGGCGCGATCGCCTGCTCGGGCCAGCCTATCGTCTGATGTATGAGCGCCCGCTCCACATCGTGCGCGGTGAAGGTGCGTGGCTGATCGATCAGGATGGGCGCCGCTTCCTCGATATCTATAATAATGTAACTTCGCTCGGCCATTGCCACCCTCGCGTGGTCGAGGCGATCTGCAAGCAGGCCGCTACGCTGCAGACGAACACACGCTATCTGCACGACACGATCTTGGAACTCGCCGAGCGGATGATCGCGAGCGTGAAGGGCACTGACCTTGCGCATCTGATGCTGACCTGCACGGGCAGCGAGGCGAATGATCTCGCCTATCGCATGGCGAAGGTGCGCACCGGCGGCACGGGCATCATCGTGACGGAAACGGCCTATCATGGCTTTACCGACGCGGTTTCCCAATTCTCGCCTTCGCTCGGCATGAGCGTGGACCTTGGTGCGCATGTTCGGCTGGTTCCGGCGCCGCGCGTCTATCATGCCGAAGGCGCCGATATGGCCGCCCGCTTCACGCGCGATGTCGAGGCGGCGATTGCCGATCTCAAGCGGCACGGCATCAAGCCTGCCATGCTGATCGTGGACTCGGTGTTCACGAGCGATGGCATTTTGCCGGATCCAGTGGGCTTCCTGCAGGGCGCAGTGACGACAATCAAGGACGCTGGCGGCTTGTTCGTGGCGGATGAAGTGCAGCCGGGCTTTGGGCGCACGGGTGAGTATATGTGGGGCTTCCAGCGTCACAATATCATTCCCGATATCGTGACCGTGGGTAAGCCGATGGGCAATGGTCAGCCGATTGCAGGGCTGATGGTCACGCATGATACCGTGGCGCAGTTTGGTCGGGATTCGCGCTATTTCAACACCTTCGCTGGAAACACCGTCTCCTGCGCGGCTGCGGTTGCGGTGCTGGATACGATCGAAGAGGAGGGGCTGATTGCCCATGCCGCCAAGACCGGCAAGGCCCTTCGCGACGGGATTGCCGCGCTGGCAGCACGGCATGAGGCCATTGGCGATGTGCGCGGTGTCGGCATGTTCGTGGGCGTGGAGCTGGTGAAGGATCGCACGACGCGCGAACCCGATCGCCAGACGACGAGCCGCGTCGTCAACCTGCTGCGCGACAAGGGCATTCTGCTCAGCGCATGTGCAATGGGCCATAATGTGCTCAAGATCCGCCCGCCGCTTGTTCTCAACAGCGAGCAGGTCGATATGGTCATTGCGGGGATCGACGAATCCTTGACCGAAGCGGCTTCGGGCAAAACATCTGGCTGATAAGGGCTAAGTGCACATGGAGCCGATGCTCAAACTGGATCGCATGGACTTCAAGATCCTTGAGCATCTTCAGCGGACGGGGCGCTGCTCGAATGTTGAACTGGCGGACATGGTCGGATTGAGCCCCAGCCCCTGCCATACGCGGGTGAAACGGCTGGAAAAAATCGGCGTCATCGAGGGGTATGGCGCTTTTCTCTCGATGGCCAAGCTGGGCGATTGCCTGATCGTGTTCACCGAGATCACGATCAGCAACCACCGCCGAACGGATATGCGACGCTTCGAAGAGGCTGCCGAGAAATTCCCCGAGATTATGGACTGCTATAATGTGAGCGGCGGATATGATTTCCTGCTGCGCATCGTCACCCGCAGCGTCTCGCATTTCCAGAGCATCATGGATGCACTGCTCGCAGCGGACTTGGGCATCGAGAAATTCTCCAGCTACATCGTGATGCGCGTGCCGTTCGTGAAACATGAGCTGCCGATTGACCGGCTGTTTGGCGAGCGGCGCTAGCGGTTCGCCCGTCAGGCAGCCATGCTTGCCGATATCGTGCGGAGCTGGCAATCAAGGTCCGTTCGCTCTGCAGGGAATTTTCCGTCTAGCGCCGCAGTCCCGATGGTAAAGCCTGCTGCGCCGCTCCTGCGGATCGTTTCAATCTGTTCTGGTCTATCTACCGATCCTGCAACGATGACAGGCTTGGAGATGGCCTTGCACACGGCAGCTATCAGCGCTGGCACATCGCAAGCCGCGCGATAGGCGAGCAGATCGACCCCGGCGACGCCATCATGGGCCGCAAGGGCGACCGCGCTCGCGACGATCTCCTCCTGGGTCCCTTCCAAAATGCTTGGATGCCCGACGATGCGGCCGGGGAAGGGATAATAGCGGATGGCCGTGCATTCGAGCAGCGGCACGACATCGGCAGCATTGGTGCCGCCGAGCAGATAATCGATGCCAAGATCGACGGCAGCTTTGGCCGAGCGGATTTCGCTATCCCGGTCCAGCGAGACAACCTCAAGATAGGTCATCGCGCCGTCCTGGCGAATTTGGCGGGTCAGGTCGGCAAGCGCCTCGAACGGCAGGCCGATATCCTTGAAGCCGATGTGGCGGATACCGGCCTGCAATGCGCGTTCGGCCTGAATTTCGGCATCCGGCACAGTGCGGTCATTGCGGGTGAGCATGAAGATGAAGTCGAAGCTCGTCACAGCGTGGCCGCCTTCAGGCGAAGGGCATAGTCGAAGGCGGTTTCCAGGCTGGAGGGATCGGCAACGCCGGCCCCGGCAATGTCGAACGCTGTGCCATGATCGGGACTGGTCCGCACAAAGGGGAGCCCGAGCGTGACGTTCACACCCTTTTCCACGCCCATATATTTGACCGGGATGAGGCCCTGATCATGATATTGGGCGACGACGATATCGAAACGACCATTGCGCGCCTGCATGAACACGGTGTCGCCGGGCCAAGGGCCGGATGCGTCGATGCCCTCAGCGCGGGCGGCCTCAATGGCGGGCCCGATGATGTTGATTTCCTCGTCCCCGAAAAGCCCGCCTTCGCCCGCATGAGGATTGAGCCCGGCAACGGCGACGCGAGGATTGGCAATGCCAAGCGCTTGCGCGCCACTATGCGCCAACCGGATCGCATCCATCTGCGCGGCGAAATCGCCCCTGCGGATCGCCTCTGTCAGCGAGCAGTGGATGGTGACGAGGACGGTGCGTATCTCTTCATTCGCGAGCATCATGGCGACCTTGGGTGCGCCGCCAAGATCGGCCAGCATTTCCGTATGGCCGGGGTAAGAGAGGCCTGCAGCGGACAAGCCTTCCTTATGGATCGGCGCGGTGACGATGCCGTGGATTTTGCCTTCGCGCGCCAGATCAATCGCGGCGACAATCGCATCAAAGGCTGCGCGCCCGCCGATGGCGGAGACCTGACCGACCGGCGGCAGGGACTGGAGTTGCGAGGTGCAAAGCACATTGAGCGCGCGGCCGTCAAATATCGCCTCATCGAGCGACGTGATTGCGCGCACCTGCAGCGCCAGTTCCAGCAGGGCGGCGGCGTGGCGCATGACTAGGGGATCGCCAAGCACGACCCAGTGCCTGCGGTCTGGCCGACGCGCGAACATCTTTACGATGATCTCCGGGCCGATGCCGGAAGGATCGCCCATTGTGACGGCGAGAAGTGGACCGGTTGGCAGCATTGCAGACATTTCTCGCATGAGGGCTTGCTGGTGATCCTAGCAGAAGGATTATAAGCGTCTGTCCATATTATCTGCCCCTTAATGGTGATATGAGATCACGAATGAAGCGATCCGACATCCCTTTTCTCGATGATCTGCGCGCCTTTGAGGCTGTGGTGCGCCTGGGCTCCGTGCGCGCGGCTGCGGTTGAACTGGCGCTGACGCATGGCGCGGTGAGCAGGCGCGTGTCCAAGCTCTCGGCTGATCTGCAACTGAAACTGCTCGAAGCGGATGGCCGGGGCGTGCGTGCGACAGCCGATGGCGCCGCGCTGGCGGAGGCGACGGGCAAGGCGTTTGGGTTGGTGACAGACGCGCTGACGAAGATCCGCTCCGGCTCTGCGCAAGGTCCGATCATTCTTTCCTGCGAGCGATCGCTGGCGATGCGCTGGCTGATCCCGCGTCTATCTGGCTTTCAGGATCGCTACCCCGATATCGAGGTGCATCTGTCGACGGGCGGCGGCGCGCTGGATTTTGCGCGGGATCGGGTGACGCTGGCCATCCGCCGGCTCGATTTCATGGTGGACCCGGAGTGGACGATCATCAAGCTGATGCCTGAGCGGGTGGGGCCGGTGATGGTGCCCGGGCTGCGTGCGCGCTTCGAGAGCGGGCAGTATGTCGCACTGGGATCGCGCACCCGGCCCGGCGCCTGGGAGGTATGGTTCGAGGCGCATGGCGATGCGCCTCGCCCGGCCAGCAGCCGATTGTTAGACCATCATTTCCTGATGACGGAAGCGGCGCTCGGCGGTCTGGGCGTTGCGCTCGCGCCGCAAGCGATGGCCGCGGACGAGGTGGCGAGTGGACGGTTGGAAGCGCCGCTCGGCTTTGATGGCGATGGCACCGACTATGCTCTGATCTACCCCACAACGGCTGACGTGACTGCGGGCCTGGCAGCATTGCGGGACTGGTTGATCGTGGAGGCTGATCGTTCTTTGAATTTAAACGCAACCAAGCCACTGGATCGAACGCGCCGCGACGAGCGCGATGACATGACTTATTCGAGTAGAGGCAACTGGCCGATGTAGGTAGCTGGCGCGCCTTGGCGAACCGCATTCCAGCACGCGAGAGAGGCTCAAACGATTGGCACCGTAAGATTTAGCATGTGCACGAAAAATAACTGGCTCAGCAGTTAATCACGAGCCTTGAAAACGTTAAAACTCAGCCCCCAATGTCCGTGTGTGGACGCCCCGCCGGATACAAGGGGGTGTTTGAGAGATTTGTTCGCGCAGGTTCAGGTACTTCCGTATGTCCGGCCTACTGATGCAGCCATCATCACGGCTGCTGGCCTGTATGGAGATCGCGGATCGGGTCCACACCGCTTTTGCGTGCTCGAGGCGCTTGGACATTTCACTGGTTATCCCGACCCCGTCTTCTGACCGTTGCGCCATACCTCTCTACTGACCTTCCTTGCGTCCCTGACGCCTCAAGCCTTGGCGGTCACACCGCCGCAGCTGGAGCTCTGTAGGATCCTCCATGCGCCATCAGCGCCCAGACAATCCGTGCCATCTTGTTCGCCATTGCGACGGTGACCAGCATGCGCGGTTTGCGCGCGAGCATGCCGGCTAGCCACGCCCCAGCCTTGTCGGGGTCTCGCGCTGCGACCTTTGTCGTTGAGCTTGCGCCCAGGATCAGCAGCCTTCGCAGGCTGCGCTCGCCCATCTTCGTCGTACGCCCTAGCCGCTCTTTGCCGCCGCTGGAGTGCTGCCGTGGCACGAGCCCGAGCCAGGCCGCGAAGTCGCGCCCGCGTCGAAAGGTGCTGGCCGCCGGTGCCAGCGCTACCAGCGCAGTCGCAATCACGGGGCCGACACCAGCTATTGTCATCAGCCGCTTTGCTACGGGATCAGCCTTTGCCCGGCTTGCAATCTCGCGGTCCAGAAGAGCGATCTGCGACTGCAGCGTTTGCAGGCTCTGCGCGATGACGGCCAGCACCGGTCGCGCCTCGGACGGCACGTCGGTTGTAGGATCGCCAACGATCTCGACGAGCTTGGCGACGTGCCCGACACCCTGGCGCACGATGTAGCCGAACTCGGTGAGATGCCCGCGCAAGGCGTTGATCAACTGGGTGCGCTGGCGCACGAGCAGGTCGCGCGTACGAAACACCACCGCTGAGGCCTGAGCCTCCGCGCTCTTGCCTTGCACGAACCGCATCGTCGGTCGTTGTGCCGCCTCGCAGATCGCCTCCGCGTCGGCCATGTCGTTCTTCTGCCGCTTCACGAACGGCTTCACGTAAGCCGGCGGGATCAGCTTCGTATCGTGCCCCACCGCGGCGATCTCGCGCGCCCAGTAATGAGCGCTCGCACAAGCCTCCATCGCCACCACGCATCGCGGCAGTGCTGAGAAAAACGCCAATATCT
>CAMLFF010000072.1 GCA_946479185.1 uncultured Sphingobium sp. | reverse complement strand
TTGGCATTGATGGCCGCTGCCAGCGCGGTGGACGGCTGGCCTGTCTGCGCGGCGGGCGCCATCGTTTTCCAGAAGAAGCTGTGGTTCCAATGGCCACCTGCATTGTTGCGGATGGCGGCGGGCATGGTGCCGGCAGCGGCGACAAGTTGCTCAAGCGTTTTGCCCGATAGCTTGGTATCCGCAGTGACGGCCTTGTTGAGCGCATCGACATAGGCCTGATGATGCTTGCCATGATGGATCGTCATGGTCTGCGCGTCGATGGCGGGCATAAGCGCATCGGCGGCGTAGGGCAAAGCGGGCAGGCTGAACGCGCCAGGCGCGGGCTTGGCGGCAGGGGCTGCGGCGGTTTGGGCGAGGGATGCGCCGGGCATTCCGAGCGCGATGGCGACAGCGAGAGCGGGGAGAAGTTTCATCGAGGGGTCTCCTTGTGACGAGGCGGATTCGAGCCAGCGCAGGTCTGGCCGATGCGCGCGGGGAGGACGATGCGATGATGCGACCCGACGCACGCGACAGTGATGAAAGCGATGATGGACGTCAGCGGTTCCCGACCAACGGCTTTATACTTGCAGAGCGAATGATGACGCTGCAGGCTGTGCGCAATCTTGCTGGCGGGTCGCACTTGGTCCGTAACGAGCAATGCGTATCGGGCATATTTGGAGAGGGTTGTCGATCATGATGAAGCCAAGAGGCGCGCGCAATAAGCGACTGATTGCAGTTCAAATATCATCGTCACTTTCCGGTCTGGCGCTTCTTTGCGGCGCGCCCGTTATGGCCGCACCTGCATCGGTCCAGCTTGGCGGCATTGGCACGTCGCAGGATGATAGCATCGCGCCCCTTGCCGCGCCGGCAGAGCCGACGGCCATCGCGCTCAGCACCGGTGGCGTGACCGGCTCGACCGCCCCTGAAAGCTGGTTCCGCCAATATGGCCGCGCCTTTGTGCGCAACGTGTCGACCGCTACGCTCACGCCCTTCCTGCCCGATCCGGCGAAAGCCACAGGCGCTGCGGTGATCGTGGCGCCCGGCGGCGGCTCGATATTCCTCTCGATGGAAGGGGAGGGCTGGCGCGTCGCGCAGGCGCTCGCAGACCGGGGCGTGGCGGCGTTCGTGCTCAAATATCGCACCAAGCCCACGCCTGCGGGGCAAGCGGATTTCAAGGCCTCGATGGACGCCATGTTCACCGGTGCGCGTGAGACGCGGCTGAGCCCCGATGCCGCAGCTGCGCGCAAGGCTGATTCGCAATATGATGCAGCCGCCGCCTTCGCGCTGATCCGCTCCCGCGCCAAGGAATGGAAGATCGATCCCAAACGTGTCGGCATGATCGGCTTTTCGGCAGGCGCGATGGTGACGATGACCATCGCGCTCGGCATGCCAGAGGTGAAGCCTGCCTTTATCGGCCCCGTCTATGGATCGATGGAGCCAGCGACGGTGCCCGCAGACGCACCGCCGATGTTCGCGGTGCTGGCAGCGGACGATCCGCTGTTCGCGCACAAGGGCTTTGCCCTGATCGATTCCTGGCAGCAGGCAAGCCGGCCGGTCGAGTTCCACCTCTATGAGCGTGGCGGGCATGGCTTTGGAATGGGCAGGGAGGGCACGACGACGACAGGATGGTTCGAGGCCTTCATGCTCTGGCTCGATACCAACGGCTTTTTGAAGCCGACGCGGTGAGGGCCGGTCCGGCCAGGGAAAATGGAGGCATTGCCCGAGCTGCGATGCCTCCCGTCCTGCAGCGCCGTTATGATTTGGGCGTCAGCTTGAGCATCTTGCCCTTGGCGCCATCCTGCAGCAGCCAGAGATTGCCATCCGGGCCGACGCGGACGTTGCGCAGGCGCATCCCCATCTTCCAGTGATCGGCCTTGGTGGCCGTCTCGCCATTCAGCGAAATGCGCACGAGCGCCATGCCGGAGAGGCCGGTGATGAACAGCGAATTGCGCCATGCCGGGAAGGCGGCACCGTCATAATAAGCCATTGAGGCGGGCGCGAGCGACGGGTTCCAAAAGAGCTTGGGCTGCTCGAAGCCATCGTCCGGCGTATGATCGGCGATAGGCCGCTTGTCATAATGATCGCCATTGGAGCGTGTCGGCCAGCCATAATTGGCGCCGGGTTTGACGAGGTTCAGTTCATCGCCGCCGAGCGGACCCATCTCGACTTCCCACAGGCGGCCATTCTTGTCGAAGCTGATGCCGGTGAGGTTGCGCTGGCCATAGGACCAGATTGCCGGGTGGAAGCCCTTGGCGGCGAGTGGATTGCCCGTAGCGGGCGTGCCATCCAGATTGAGGCGTAGCACCTTGCCGAGCGTTGATTTTGGATCCTGTGCGGGATCGAATTTGGCGCGCTCGCCATTGGTGAAGAAGAGACGCTTCTTGTCTGGCGAGAAGGCGATGCGACCGGACCAGTGCGCGCCACTCTCCAGATAAGGCTCGGCGCGGAAGATGACCTTCACATCCTTGAGCGCGCCTGCGGCCTGATCGAGCGTGGCGGTGGCGAGCGCTGCGCCGCTTGTCTTGCCTTCGCCAACATCGGAGAAGCTGAAATATATTTTGCGGCTGGTCGCGAAATCCGGGGCGAGGATGACATCCATCAGCGCGCCTTGGCCAGCGCTATAGACTGGCGGCGTGCCGCTGAGCACGCGTTGCGCTTTGGTTGCGGGATCGAACAGGATCATCTCGCCCTTCTTCTGCGTCACCAACTGCTTGCCGTCGGGCAGGAACGCCATCGACCAGGGCGAATCGAAGGTCGCGATCTCGGTGATCGCGAAGGGCAGAGCTTCAGCCGATGGAGCGGGCTCCGACTGGTTCGCAGGCTGCGCATCCACGGGTGTGGAGGCACCGGAGCAAGCCAGCAGGGCGAAGGAAAATGAGCAGGCGAGGCCGAGCGAGCTTCTGTTCATGGGATCAAGTCTCCGGGGCGAATGGTCTATGAAACGGATGATAGAGCCAAATAGTCGCACCGGGTAGGGTCTGAGCCGGAACAAAGCCTGTCTCATATGGCTGATGGGGCATGCATCTTATGGCGCGTTACAGGCCGCGCGGTGCCAGACGCAAAAAAGGGGACGCGAACGCCCCCTTTTCCGGGAATTGATCACCGCCGATCAGATGAGATCATCTGAAAGGCGATGTTCAAAGGAAGATCAGGCGAAGCTGACAGCCGTGTTGGCTTTGCTGCGACGCATCATGGCGCCAGCAAGGCCCAGACCGATCATCATCATACCCCAGGTTGCTGGCTCAGGAACAGCTGCCACGTTGGCCGTCAGGCCTTTCAGTTTGAAGGAGTCATTGGTGCCAGCACTATTGAGGGTTGATGCTGATACGAGGAACAGATTTCCGGTGAGCGCGCTGTTATTTACTGGACGATTCGAATAGCTGTTCGAGTTATTGACGCCAGGGGATGCATTAAACGTGCCGAAAGCATCATCAAGAGCGGTGAGGCTCGCGAAAGAAAGCGTGCCGTCGAAAGACGTTGTCGTCGTGCCCACTGCCCAAGTCAGATCAGTGCCACCGAAGCCATGGATGCCGAGCGAGCTAACTGATACAACCTTGTCAAACTGCAGAACGATGAAGTCCGTCCAGCCGCTGTTGTCGATGGTGTGATTGTCACCCCACTCATCATTGGCGACGCCAAGGCCCTGTGCATGCGAGCCGAGATTTGAAGCGGCCAAGTAGTCGTAGCCGAAGAAAGAAGCAAAGCTGTACGCGCTGGCTTCAACCTTGGTGCCGTCGGTACCGACGTACGTGCGCACATTACCATTTGCAGAGCCGCCAACGTTCGTACCGCCCGTGCTGAAATCGAATGTCGTTGCGGCAATTGCCGATGCTGGCACGAGCGCCGAAGTTGCGAGCGCTGCGGCTGCGATGATTGACTTGTGAATCACTGAAATTCTCCCACGTTAACCCTGTCGAATTCCCGGCGTCCATTATCCCACGGACGCTGAAAACATGCGAATTAGCCAATCAAACTATGAACTTCGTGTCATTCACGAAACTATATCGTTCGGTAGCCAACTGCGATTTCCAATATGTCGGGGTGGGGCCGCCGTCAAAGGCCTCAACCATGGTCGTTCACCATGTAAATGTTTCGAAATCGGACAGTTTTTCGGCAAACACTCAGCTAAACATGGTTAATATTTGATCTAATTCTCTTAACTTTCAGCATATTAATTTCGTTTATTAGCGATGCTCAGAATTTTGAGTGCAGGCGGTTGGGTGCAAAAATAGTTGGTGCGTCGCATCATTTTCCGTCGTCAATGTTCATCGAGTTTCCACCATCCGCAACGCTTGCCTTTGGCTAATGCCTGGCCTATATGCGGCGAACTTTCCTGACATCGTTAAGACGTTAGGGTCGGCACCGAGAGGCGCCGGCGCCGAAGTCGCATGTAATATTGGCTGGAGACCGCATGGCGGACATGGATACCCTCACGGCAATGATCGAAGCAGAAGCGCGTGCGCTTGGCTTTGATCCCGTGCGCGTGATCCTCTTCGGCAAGGATGATGATCGCACGCTGCAGATCATGGCGGAGCGCCCGGAGACGCGGCAGCTGACGGTTGAGGATTGTGCAGCGCTCTCGCGCGCTGTCTCAGCGCAGCTGGACGCGCTTGAGGAAGCAGGCAAAGACCCGATCGAGGGCGCATATCGGCTGGAGGTCAGCTCGCCGGGCATCGATCGCCCGCTTACGCGCCTCAAGGATTTCATCGACTGGGCCGGGCACGAGGCTCGCGTTTCGTTTGCCGAGCCAATCGAGGGCGGGCGCAAGCAGGTGAAAGCCTTGCTGGCAGGCGTTGAGGGCGATCAGGTGCTGCTCGACGATCCGAAGTCCGGCCGTGTTGCCACGGAATTTTCGAACATCGTCGGTGCCAAGCTGGTGCTGACGGATGCACTCATTTCTGCTACTGTCCCACTCTCTACTGAGGGCGCGGACGATATCGTCACCCAGGAACAGGAAGACTAACATGGCCAACGCCATTTCCGCCAACAAGGCTGAGCTGATTGCAATCGCCAATTCGGTGGCGACCGAGAAGATGATCGACAAGGCGATCGTCATCGAGGCCATGGAAGATGCGATCCAGCGTTCCGCTCGGGCCCGCTATGGCGCCGAGAATGACATTCGCGCCAAGCTGGACCCGGAGACCGGTGACCTGCGCTTGTGGCGCGTTGTCGAGGTGGTCGAGGTCGTTGAGGATTATTTCAAGCAGGTCGACTTGAAGGCCGGGCAGAAGCTGCAGCCGGGCGCCGTTGTGGGCGACTTCATCGTCGATCCGCTGCCGCCGGTTGATCTGGGCCGCATCGATGCGCAGTCCGCCAAGCAGGTGATCTTCCAGAAGGTGCGCGATGCTGAGCGCGAGCGCCAGTATGAAGAGTTTAAGGACCGCGCGAGCGAGATCATCACTGGCGTCGTCAAGTCGGTTGAGTTCGGTCATGTCGTCGTCAACCTTGGCCGTGCCGAGGGCGTGATCCGCCGCGATCAGCAGATCCCGCGCGAAGTGGTGCGTGTTGGCGATCGCGTCCGTGCGCTCATCCTGAATGTGCGCCGGGAAAACCGTGGCCCGCAGATTTTCCTCTCCCGCGCGCATCCTGAGTTCATGAAGAAGCTCTTCGCGCAGGAAGTGCCTGAGATTTATGACGGCATCATCACCATCATGGCAGCGGCTCGTGATCCGGGTTCGCGCGCCAAGATCGGCGTGATCAGCCGCGATAGCAGCATCGATCCGGTCGGCGCCTGCGTCGGCATGAAGGGCAGCCGCGTGCAGGCCGTCGTGCAGGAAATGCAGGGCGAGAAGATCGACATCATCCCCTGGAGCGAAGACACGGCGACCTTCGTCGTCAACGCGCTGCAGCCAGCGACCGTGAGCCGCGTGGTTATCGATGAAGATGAAGAGCGCATCGAAGTCGTGGTTCCTGACGATCAGTTGAGCCTCGCCATTGGCCGACGCGGCCAGAATGTCCGTCTCGCCAGTCAGCTGACTGGCAAGGCGATCGACATCATGACCGAGGCCGACGCGAGCGAGAAGCGCCAGCGCGAGTTCGTGCAGCGCTCCGAAATGTTCCAGAGCGAGCTGGATGTGGATGAGACGCTCTCGCAGCTGCTGGTTGCCGAGGGCTTCACCGAGATGGAAGAAGTCGCTTATGTCAGCATCGACGAGCTGGCGAGCATCGAGGGCTTTGATGACGAGCTGGCTGGCGAATTGCAGAGCCGCGCGCAGGAAGCGCTCGACCGTCGTGAAATCGTCTCGCGTGAAGAGCGCCGGACGATGGGCGTGGAAGATGCGCTGGCTGAGTTGCCGCACCTGACCGAAGCGATGCTGGTCACGCTCGGCAAGGCAGGCATCAAGACGCTCGACGATCTGGCTGACCTCGCAACGGACGAGCTGGTCGCCAAGAAGCGCGTCGATCCGCGTCGCCGCCGTGACACGCCTGAGGACAAGGGCGGTCTGCTGGCCGAATATGGCCTGTCGGAAGAGGTGGGCAACGAGATCATCATGGCGGCCCGTGCGCACTGGTTCGAGGATGAGCCAGCAGCGGCTGAAACGGCGGCTGAAACCGCCGATGAAAGCGGGGCTGCTTGATGCCCTATGTGAAGATTGAACTCATTGAGGGCGTAACGCGGGATCAGAAGGCGGCAGTCGTCGCTGATGTCACGCGCTCGCTCGTCGAGCGTCTCGGCAAAAAGCCCGAGCAAGTATTCGTCGTGATTCAGGAAGTTGCTGCAGATTGTTGGGGCGTGGCTGGAAAGCTCGTGTCCGATTTTGCAGCAACGCAAAGGGAGGACGCCAATGCTGCGGTTCCTTCCCAATGAGAGCCTGAGGCTTTCCGACATCGTTAAGCCGGTTCGCACTATGCGGGCCGCTGCCAGCCGGATGGAGGCGTTCGCATGACCGAGCGCCGTTGCATCCTGTCTGGCGAACATGCCGACCCTGCAAACCTCATCCGTCTGGCGATCTCGCCCGATGGCGATGTGCTGCCCGATGTGCGCGCACGTGCGCCGGGGCGGGGCGCATGGATTGGCGTGAGCCGGGCGGAGCTCGAGCAGGCGATGGCCAAGGGGCGCTTTAGAGGCGCGCTGGCTCGTGCCTTCAAGGGTGAAGAGCTTAAAGTGCCGGACGATCTGCCCGAGCGGATCGATCTGGCTTTGCGCGGTGATTTTCTCTCGCGCCTTGGCCTTGAATCGCGCTCCTCCAACTTGCTCACAGGCTTTGACAAGATCGATACAGCGGCCCGTCGTGGCCGGGTGCGTCAGCTGCTCCATGCAGAGGAAGCAGCCGAGGACGGCGCGCGCAAACTCGATCAGGCCTGGCGTGTTGGCGAAGAGCGCGAAGGCGAGGATTTTCGCGGTGAACGCTTGCCGGTGGACCGAGACGCCCTATCTGTGGCATTGGGCAGACATAATGTCGTCCATGTCGCGGTGACGGATGCCGCCGCTGCGGACCGCATCGCTGGTCTGCTCGGTCGCTGGCAAAGCTATCTGGGATGCGCTAACGCAGCGCCGAACTCCGGTTCGGCTCGGCGTGAGCATGTGGACGAAGGTTCCTGAGCATGGCTTGAGGGACGAACGACTCGGTTGCCCCAAGGGGGGTGAACCGAACGGAAGATGAAGGGTTAGATTGCGTCGATGAGTGACAATAATGAAGACAAGCCAACCTTGGGCCGTAAACCGCTTGGATTGAAGCGGACGGTTGAGGCTGGCCAGGTGCAGCAGAGCTTTAGTCATGGCCGTAAGAATACGGTTGTGGTTGAGGTCAAGCGCCGTCGCGTCATCGGCAAGCCCGGCGAAGAAGCGCCACGTGCTGCGCCCGAGCCGGAAGCACCTGTTGCAGCAGCGCCCGTAGCGGCACCTGCGCCAGCACCGCAGGCGCCTGTTCAGCAAGCGCCGCGCCCCGCTGCGCCGCCGCCGCAGCGCACTGCCCCGCCATCCAGCCTGATGTCACGTCAGGAAATGCAGACCAAGCTGCTGCGTGAGGCTGAAGAGGCTCGCATGACAGCGCTTGAGGATGCGCGCCGTCGCGAAGAGGCCGCCAAGGTCGCCGCCATCGAGGAAGAAAAGCGCCGCGTCGAAGAAAAGCGCCGTGCGGAAGAAGAAGCCGAGCGCAATCCAGGTGGGGCACCGCAAGAGGCCAAGGCCCCTGCGCCAGCAGCCCCCGTCGCCGCCGCAGCTGCGCCTGCAGAGGCAGCAGCCCCTGTTGCAGCCGCCGAGGCTACCGAACCCAAAGCGGATGACGCCGCAGCAGCCACAGAGCAGCGCCCAGCCGCGCGCCGGTTCACGCCGGTTGCCGCTCCCGTCAAACGCCCTGAGCCGGTCAAGCCAGAGCGCGCCAAGAAGGGCGTCGATGATCGTCGCCAGTCCGGCAAGCTTACGGTCAATCGCGCACTGGCCGATGATGACAGTGCGCGTGCCCGCAGCTTGGCTGCGCTGCGCCGCGCCCGTGAAAAGGAGCGTCGCTCGCATGGTTCCGGCTCGTCCGCGCCGCGCGAGAAGCAGATTCGCGACGTGGTGGTGCCAGAGGCAATCACCGTGGGCGAACTCGCCAATCGTATGGCCGAGAAGGGCGCAGACCTCGTCAAGTCGCTCTTCAAGATGGGCACGCCCGTCACGATGAACGATGTGATCGATCAGGACACCGCAGAGCTGCTGGTGGAAGAGTTTGGCCACCGCATTCAGCGCGTGTCGGACTCCGACGTCGAGATCGATACGGCAGGCGATGTCGATGCGGCTGAAACGCTGCAGAAGCGCCCGCCCGTGGTCACGATCATGGGCCATGTTGATCATGGTAAGACCAGCCTGTTAGACGCCTTGCGTGGAACGGATGTTGTCGCTGGCGAAGCTGGCGGCATCACCCAGCATATCGGCGCCTATCAGGTCACGACCAAGGGCGGTGAGGTCATCACCTTCCTCGATACGCCGGGCCATGAAGCCTTCACAGAAATGCGCGCACGCGGCGCCAATGTCACCGACATCGTGATCCTCGTGGTCGCGGCTGACGATGGCCTGATGCCGCAAACGATCGAAGCGATCCGCCACACCAAGGCGGCTGGCGTGCCGATGATCGTTGCGATCAACAAGATCGACAAGCCTGAGGCCAATGCGAAAAAGGTGCGTGAGCGTCTGCTCGAGCATGAAATCGTCGTCGAATATATGGGTGGTGATACGCAGGACGTGGAAGTTTCCGCGCTCAAGAAAATCGGCCTCGATGATCTGATCGACAAGGTTCTGCTTCAGGCTGAACTGCTCGAAATCGGCTCAAACCCTGATCGCGCTGCCGAAGGCACTGTGATCGAGGCGAAGCTCGACAAGGGCCGTGGCCCCGTGGCGACGATCCTCGTGGGTCGTGGCACGCTCAAGCTCGGCGATATCTTCGTGGTTGGCGAGCAATCGGGCAAGGTCCGTGCGATGACCAATGACAAGGGTCAGTCGATCAAAACAGCCGGACCTTCGACACCTGTCGAGGTGCTGGGCCTTACCGGCGTGCCAATGGCTGGCGATAAGCTCAGCGTTGTCGAGAATGAAGCGCGTGCACGCGAAGTTGCATTGTATCGTCAGGAGCTTGCGACCCGCAAGCGCACGACGAGCGCGGCAACCAGCTTCGAACATCTCTTCTCGGCACTCAACACCAGCATGATCGAATATCCGATCGTGGTGAAGGGCGATGTGCAGGGCACGGTCGAGGCGATCATCGGATCGCTCAACCGCGCCTCCACGGACGAGATCAAGGTGCGCGTGCTGCACTCGGGTGTCGGCGCGATCACCGAGAGCGATGTTACGCTGGCTGCGGCCAGCAAGGCGCCGCTCATCGGCTTCAACGTGCGCCCCAACCCCAAGGCACGGGCGCTCGCGACACGCGATAAGGTGCAGCTGCGCTATTATGACGTGATCTACGACCTGATCGAGGAAGTGAAGGCGGAAATGTCCGGCCAGCTTGCTCCTGAACGGATCGAGACCATCGTCGGCCGCGCAGAAGTCCGCGAAGTGTTCCCGGCCGGCAAGAAGGACAAGGCCGCTGGTCTGCTCGTTCTCGATGGCTTCATCCGCAAGGGGCTCAACGCGCGCCTTACGCGCGACGATGTTATCGTGTCGGCTACGACCATCGCGTCGCTGCGTCGCTTCAAGGATGACGTTAACGAGGTCCGTGCGGGTCTCGAATGCGGTGTGCTGTTGCAGGACACCAACGACATCAAGGCTGGCGATACGCTCGAAGTCTTCGAGGTCGAGGAGCGCATCCGCACGCTTTGATAGCGGCGATGCGCTGAACAAGATGGCCCGGCCGCGCCTTTTCCCGAGTTGGGGAAGGCGCGGCGGCTACCCGTTCGCCAGGGAGGGCGGAAATGGCACGATCTGAAACCGATAGCAGCCCCAATGTGCGCGCCCTGCGCGTGGGAGAGGCCGTGCGCCATGTTCTGGCGGAAATCCTGCAACGCGGCGATGTGCATGATGATGTGCTGGCCACCCATGTGGTGAGCGTGACCGAAGTGCGGATGTCGCCAGATCTCCAGCATGCGATCGTGTTCGTGAAGCCCTTGCTCGGCAAGGATGAAGAGGTGGTGCTCAAGGCGCTGCGGACCAACACGGCCTATCTCCAGCGCGAAGTCGCGCGGCGCGTGAAGACGAAATTCGCGGCCAAGCTGCGCTTTCAGGGCGATGAGAGCTTCGAGGAAGGCAGCCATATCGACAAGCTGCTGCGCTCGCCTAAGGTCGCGCAGGATCTGGCGACGCCGGACGACGAAGAATAATATCCGGGTAATATTGACGGTAATATGATCCGGGTATAAATGCACTTCCTGAAAGGGAAATGCTGATGACGACCTATACTGCTTTTGCAAAAGAGATGTGGCTGGCTTCGGGGTCACGCGCGCATGTGGTTGAGACTTTGCGCGCGATGGAGGCTTTGCCACGTGCGTCGGATCTTCTGGTCTTTGACGATATAACGGGATCCCAGATCGATCTTGATCTTCGCGCGCCGGATGATGAGCCAGTCAAGGGCAGGGGGCGCCCGCGTCTTGGCGTAACTGCCCGCGAAGTGACATTGCTCCCCCGCCATTGGGATTGGCTGGCGACCCAGCGTGGCGGTGCATCAGCCGCCCTGCGTCGGCTCATAGAACAGTCTATGAGCGCACCCCAGCCAGCGGGCGCAGGCAAGGATGCGGCCTATCGCTTCCTATCCGCCATTGCAGGGGATCGCAGCGGGTTTGAGGAAGCGATCCGTGTCCTCTATGCCGATGATCGTGCCGCATTCGAGGCGATGACGGCGGAATGGCCCTCTGCGATCCGCACGCATGCGGTCGGGCTGGCATGGGGCGGCTGAGACGCTATAGCTGGCGCTGATGGCCAAGCTCTATTTCTATTATGCCGCGATGAATGCGGGCAAGAGCA
>CAMLFF010000071.1 GCA_946479185.1 uncultured Sphingobium sp. | reverse complement strand
CACTCTTTCCCTACACGACGCTCTTCCGATCTGCCCGATTTTAAGCCCAGCTGGACCGGCGGCGTTGTGCGCGGTTATGCCACGCATGAGCCGGACAAATCGCCATCGATGGATCGGCTGCGTGGTGACTCCCCGCCACTGCGGCTGATGATCGTGGCAGAGCAGCCAGCCCCCGGCCTGATGGCCTCAGCCCCGCCCGATCCAGCCTCGGTGCCGAACAATCACCGCTCCTACATGGTGCAATGGTTCCTCTTCGCGTTGATCGCGGCGGTCATCTACGTGCTTGCGTTACGCAAACGGGAGCAATCGAATGATGATGCAGCTTAAGGCCACTCAAGTTGCGCATCGCGCCGTGCATCGCTAAGAGCGCCGATCATGCAATATATGAGCAGCAGGGGGCGCGCCGCGGCGCTCGATTTCGAGGGTGCAACGCTGGCCGGTCTGGCGAGCGATGGGGGGCTTTACCTTCCCGAGCATTGGCCAAGCTTCAGTGCGGCTGACTTTGCCTCCATGCGTGGCCTCTCCTATGTCGAGACAGCTGTGCGCGTCATTCTGCCGTTCGTGGGCGATAGTCTGAGTGAAGAGGAGCTGCGCACGCTCTGCACGGAAGCCTATGGCCGCTTTGCGCATAAGGCCGTCACGCCGCTTGTTCAGCTGGATCATCGGCATTGGTTGCTGGAGCTGTTTCACGGCCCGACGCTGGCGTTCAAGGACGTCGCCCTGCAGTTGCTCGGGCAGTTGTTCGAGAAGTTCCTGAGCCGCCGCGATACGCATCTGACCATCGTCGGCGCAACGTCCGGCGACACCGGCTCGGCGGCGATCGACGCCGTGGCAGGCCGCGCTAAGATCGACATCTTCATGCTGCACCCCGCTGGCCGTGTGTCGGACGTGCAGCGCCGCCAGATGACGACTGTGCTCGCGCCCAATGTCTATAACATCGCCATCGATGGCAGCTTTGACGATGCGCAGGCGCTGGTGAAGCGCATGTTCAACGACAAGGATTTCGCGAGCAAGTTCGATCTGTCGGCGGTGAACAGCATCAACTGGGCGCGCCTCGTCTCGCAGGTGGTCTATTATATCTATTCCGCCGTGCGCCTGGGCGCGCCCGATCGCAGCGTCGCGTTCTCCGTGCCCACTGGCAATTTCGGTGATGTGTTCGCGGGCTATGTCGCCGCGCGGATGGGCCTGCCCATCGAGCGGCTCATTGTCGCCACCAATGTGAACGACATTCTCCACCGCGCGCTGTCCGAAGGCGATTACAGCCAAGGCAGTGTTGTGCCCACGGCGACGCCGAGCATGGACATCCAGGTCTCCTCCAATTTCGAGCGGCTTCTGTTCGATCTCAATGGTCGGGATGGACTGGCGCTGGCCGAGCAGATGGCGGGCTTTGAAGCAACCAAGGCCATGCGCCTCACCAATATGCAGCGCGAGGGCGCGTCCAAGCTGTTCAGCTCCGCACGCATCGATGCCGATGGCATGTCGCGCGCCATGCACTGGGCCTATGATGCCGCCGGGCAAGTGATCGATCCGCACACGGCCATCGCCCTTGCCGCCGCGCAGGCTTCTGATCTCGATCCCGCCGTGCCCATCGTCACGCTCGCCACCGCGCATCCGGCCAAGTTCCGCGATGCTGTCGAGCGCGCTGTCGGCGTGCGCCCGTCGCTGCCCTCCCGCATGGGCGATCTGTTCGGGCGTGAGGAGCGTTATGCGCTGCTGCCCGGCACGTTCGAGGCGGTGACCGACTATATCGCCGAGCGCGCCACGCCCCGCCGTGCCTGAACTGCGTGAGGCGCTCCCGCTTGGCACCATGATTGCCGAGCCTTGGGCGGATTATGGCCTGATCGATAGCGGCGCCGGGCGTAAGCTGGAGCGCTACGGCAAATATCGCTTCATCCGCCCCGAGCCGCAGGCGATGTGGCAGCCCGCGCAAGCCGAGTGGGACGCGCATGGCAGCTTCCTCCCCGCATCGGATGAGGATGGCGGCGGGCGCTGGCATTTTGACAAGCCCGTGCCGCGCGATGGCTGGCCGCTCGCCTGGCAGGAAGCGCGCTTTCAGGCCAATTGCACGCCCTTCCGTCACTTGGGTTTCTTCCCCGATATGTCACCCGTGTGGCGCTGGGCGCGGGAGCGTCTGGATGGGATGGAGCAGCCGCAATTCCTCAACTTGTTCGGTTATACCGGCGTTGGCACGCTGGCGCTTGCGACCACCGGTGCGCAATGCGTCCATGTCGATGCCTCCAAGAAATCGGTCGCGCAAGCGCGCGACAATGCCGTGCTTTCGGGGATGAGCGATCATCCCGTCCGCTGGATCATTGACGATGCCGCCCGCTTTACCGCGCGCGAAGTGCGGCGCGAGCGGCGCTATGATGGCATCTTGCTCGATCCGCCCAAATATGGCCGCGGACCAGATGGCGAGATTTGGCGGCTCGAGGAAGATTTGCCGGATTTGATCGCGCAGTGCCGCCGTTTGCTCGATAGCGAAAGCCGCTTCCTGTTTCTCACCGTCTATGCCGTGCGAATGTCGGCGCTCGCCATCGGTGAACTGCTGCGCGCACATCTGGGCGATCTGCCGGGCCGCATCGAGTGCGGCGAACTTGCCGTGCGGGAAGAGGCGAGGGGGCTGTTGCTCCCCACCGCGATCTGGGCGCGCTGGTCGCGGGATTGAGGCTGAGCTAAATCCTCCCTGCTGGCGGGGAGGTGGCAGCGCGCAGTGCTGACGGAGGGGGTCTGCGCCTCTGCACAAACCGCGCTCAACCTTCAGCCCCCACCACCACCTTCGGCGGTCCCCCTCCCCACAAGTGGGGAGGAATTAGTCCCGGCCCGCCCTTAACGCCGCACCGCCCGCAATCGGCGCAATCGCGCACAGCAGCAGTGAGCAGGCCGCCACCAGCTTGAGTGCTTCCCCCCCGCCAAATTGCAGCGACCCAGCGCCAAAGATCAGGATCGGCACGGCCAGCGGTAGCACCAGCAGTCCGGTGAGCGATCCGCTCCCCCGCAAGCCCGCCGTCAGCGCCGCCACCAGAATCGCCAGCGCTGCCAGCCCCGGCGTGCCCAGTAACAGCCCCAGCATCACCATCTGCAGCACATCCGGTTCCAGCTTGAGCAGCGCCCCCGCAGGTAGCGCCGCCAGCAGCAGGGGCGGGCCAAAGCTCAGCCAATGCGCAATGCCCTTGGCGAACAGGATCGTCCCTTCGCCAATGCCGCGCAGCACGAGCTGATCCATCACGCCGGTTTCCCGGTCCGGTTCGATGAGGCGATCAATCGGAAGCAGGCTCGCAAGCAAGGCGGCAATCCACAGCAGCCCGCCGCCTGTCTGGCTCAGCAAGGTCGCATTCGGCCCCACCGCAAAGGGGAATAGTGCGGCAATGAGCAGCAGAAACGCCAGCGGTAGCCAGATGCCACCGCTGCGGAAGGCGCGCCCCAGATCGCGCAGGATGATGGTGCGGATCATAGCGCATCGTCCAGCGGCGGGGAGAGGTGGATCGTCACATCCTGCGCCCAGGCCAGCGGCAGATGAGACGCCGTCAACACGATGCCGCCCGCCGCCCGATGACGATCCACCAGCGCGCCAAGCTGCTGGGCCGAGGTCACATCAAGCCCATTGGCAGGCTCATCCAGCAGCCAGATCGGCGCATCCGTCACCAGGGTGCGGGCGAGCGCCGCCCGTTTGCGTTGGCCGGTCGAAAGCATACGCGCGGGGACCTCCGCGAGATGCGCGATGCCAAGATCATCCAACGCGGCGTCGATGCGCTCCAGCGGCACCTCATCGATCCGCGCCCAGAAGGCCAGCGCCTCGTGCACCGTGCGGTCGCGGTCCAGCGCATCCAGTTCGTCGGTTAGCGCCACCGCGCCTTCGCAACGCACGGTCCCCGCAAAGGGCCGCAGCAGCCCGGCCACGATCCGCAACAGGCTCGATTTCCCAACCCCGTTCGGCCCGGCAATCTGCGCGCTCTGGCCCGGCCCGAGCAACAGGTCCACGCCCGCAAACAACAGTCGCCCGCCGCGTAGGCAGGCAAGCTCCTCCAATGCAATCGCCGCCTTGCTCATCGCTTGACCTGCCGGGCGAGAACGGGAGAAAGGGGAGACCGAGACAAGGAGTTCGCGATGCCTAAAATTGCCACCCTCACGGACCAGCAGCGCGCAGAAGCCCTCGCCACCATCCCGGAGTGGCGCCTGTCGGATGATGCGAGCGGGGTCAGCCGCCACATGCGCTTTAATGATTTTGTCGAGGCGTTCGGCTTCATGAGCAAAGTCGCCTTGCTGGCCGAGCGGGCCGATCATCACCCGGAATGGTCGAATGTGTACAACCGCGTCGATATTCGCCTGACGACGCATGATGCCAATGGCCTGAGCGCACGCGATATCTCGCTGGCGCAGGAGATTGACGCGCTGCTGATCTGAGTGGAGCGTCGATCACAGCGCCACGATATTATAATGATGCCAGGCCATGAGCGCCATCGCGCTGCGATGCGGGCGCCATGCCTCCGCCACCTCGCGGGTCAGCTTCTCGCTCGGGCGCTCGGCAAGCCCCAATATGCGCCCCACCGCAATCTGCACGGCCAGATCGCCTGCGGGCCAAATGTCCTGGCGTCCCTCGGCAAACAGCAGATAAATCTCGGCAGACCAGCGACCAATGCCCTTCACGCGCACCAGCGCCGCGATGGCTTCCTCATCATCCTCCGGCAGGGCATGCAGGTCCAGTTCGCCACTCACCACCAGTTCGGCGAGGCTGCGCGCATAGCCCTGCTTCTGGCGGGAGAGGCCGCAGGCGCGCAACGTGTCGAAATCTTGCGCCAGCAGCGCATCCGGCGCGCAACCCGCGCCCACAGCCGCCTCCAGCTTCGCCCACACCGATGCCGCCGCTGCCACGCTAACCTGCTGGCCCACGATCGTCCGCAGCATCGTCTCATAGCCTGGCGCGCGCACGCGGGGCGCGGGGTAGCCATGGCTGGTGATGACCGCCGCAATCGCAGGCTGGCTCAGCGCTAAGGCGTCGAGCGATGATCGCAATGCTGTCTCGTCGAGCATGGTCGCCTCAGGATGTTCCGCAGAGTGATCGGTTGATTTCTGGCTAGCTGACCCTAATAGCGGGGCTATCCAAGCTTGGGAGATAAAAATGCCGCAATTGACGGTTGTGACGCGGGACGGTTCATCGCACGAAATCGAAGCCAAGGATGGCTATTCGGTGATGGAAGCCATTCGTGATGAAGGCATTGATGAACTGCTTGCCCTGTGCGGCGGCTGCGCCTCTTGCGCGACATGCCATGTCTATGTCGATGAGGCATTTGCGGACAAGCTGCCAGCGATGGGCAGCGATGAGGATGACCTGCTCGACAGCTCCGATCATCGCGAGCCGAACAGCCGTCTCTCCTGCCAGCTCACGCTGAGCGCCGAGCTTGAAGGCCTCAAGGTTACAATCGCGCCGGAAGACTGAGCAAGACATGCGGTCGGGGCGCGGCGCACTGCCGCTCCGACCCATCAGTCGCTCACGCGGGTCCATATCTGCGATTTGCAGCCGATCCGCCCGAGCAGACAGCCCTTGGCCTCGAGGGTCTGGGGGGTCACTAGCGTCACCGTGCCGGAAAATGTCTTGCGCAGGTCCGGCACATAGACCTTGCCGCGCCACACCGTTTCCGTTTCCGGCACAAAGCCGCTGAACAGCTGCGCACCGACAAGATTGTCCGTGCCGCCCTTGCGCGCATCGGCCTGCGCCTTTTCATTCGCCCACACCACGCGTGCGCAAATCGCCTTGCCGCATTGCTGCGGTCGCACTCGCACGCTGCGCTGCGGATTGGTCCACACGCCCAGCGACTTTGGCGCCTGATCCGCTGCTAAGGCGGCTGGTGCCATGGCCAGCGCGCCAAGGGCGATCAGCGCGCTTCCAAAGTATCGATAACATGAGCGCATCATCTCATCCTCCGATCAGGGCAAAAAATCAGGCCAGAAATCAGGGCAGCGGCTTCACCCGCAGCACGGCCATGGGCGCGTCGCGCAGGTTTCCATCCACCTTCCAGCTGATCCTGCGCTTGCCATCGGGCAGGCGCTCGGCCCCGTTCTCCTGATTCTGGCTCACGATCTCCGCCGCCGTGGTCAGCGTGAATGTCCCATCGAGCAAGGATGGTTTCTCGCTACCGCCCATCATGCCGCTCGCTGGATTTGCCTTGCTGTCATCGTTCGCGAACGCAGGCGCCTTCACGCGCACCCGATCCTTGCCGCGCAGTTCGATGGCGATGAAGGGTATAATCACTTCCCCATCCGGATTGAACGGGAAGGTGAAGGCATGGTCTAGCGTGCCACTGATCCGGTAATCGATGGCCAGCGTCCGGTTGCCGATGTAGCGCGCGGCGCGATAGCCATATTCGCTGCGTAGCGCCTCAGCGAGCAGCTCCAGCTTGGACGCATCTTCTGGCGAATCACCCACGTCCGCCGCTGTGGCGCCGTTTGTGGCCTCAACTACGTTGTCGGTCGCAGCGATCGCAATGTAACGCGCTTCCGTGCTGTCCGGCTCGTCGGCGCTTTCATCGCTCTCGTCCGTGCTAGCCGGTGTCGGCAGGTCCGGCTTGCTTTCCATCAACCGCACTTCGCCCACATAGCTGAAGGTGAACGTCCGGTCTGGCGCGATATCCAGCGTCGAGACGAACCTTGTCGGCTCAAGCAGGCAACTTGTGAGCAGGAGAGGGGCCGCCAGCAGCGCCAGCCAGCGCGCGCTATTCCGCCAGCAAATCAGCAGTCCCATATCCATTCCCCTTCAAGCCGCCGAGCGGCCGTCTCAGCGCGTCGCGCAGGCGTAAAGCGCGATGGCCGCCGCATTGGAGACGTTCAGGCTCTCCATGCGCGGGCTGATCGGCAAACGCGCCACGATATCGCTATGATTGACGCTGTTGAGCCGCAGGCCTTCGCCTTCCGCACCCAGCACCAGCGCCACCCGCTTGGCGCCGACAAGCGCCGTGCCCAGCGTTTCCTTGCCCTCGCCATCCAGCGCGATTCGCCAATAGCCTGCTTCGGCAATCTCATCGAGCGCGCGGGAGAGATTCACGACTCGCACCCAGGGCATAACCTCAAGCGCGCCAGCAGCAGCCCGTGCAATCACACCTGATTCGGGCGGTGCATGCCGGTCCTGCGTTACAACACAAAGTGCATCGAATGCCGCTGCCGAGCGCAGGATCGCGCCGACATTGTGGGGATCGGTCACCTGATCGAGCACGAGGATCGGCCTGTGCGCCATTTCGTCCGGCACGCCCTGCTCCAGCAGATCGCCCAGCCAGATGTCCTCCAGCGCCTCAACCTCGGCCACAATGCCCTGATGCGGCGCGTCTCCGGGCACCATTTTGCCCAGATCCGCCACATCGGAATAAACAAGCGGGAGTCCCGGAGGTAGCTCCAGCATGGCAGCCGCCTCCCGCGTGACCCAGATCTTGCGAATCACGCGATCGGGGTTGGCCAGCGCAGCCGTGACTGCGTGGCGTCCATAAAGGCGGGGATATCCGCCTTTGGGCTTTCCTGTACGATGACCTCTCTTCATTCGTGCGCTTTTCCACAGCACGGCATTGACAGGCAAGCCCCCATTCGCCATTCAGCCGCCTCCAATCCGTTCCGTGACACGGAATCAACGGATCAGGCGCCTTGGAAGGGTGGCCGAGTGGTTAATGGCAGCAGACTGTAAATCTGCCCGCGTGAGCGTACGCTGGTTCGAATCCAGCCCCTTCCACCATCGCCCTGCGGGGCCATCCCGAGAGTGCGCTTCGCAGCATGACGGGCGGTCCTAAATCACGCACATGCTGTGCAAGCTCACCAAAGCGCTGAGCATCGAGATTCGATTCTCTTATTGAGGAAGTCGATATATCGCCCGCGCTCCGATCGGGCTTGAGCGAACTCAGCCCGACCGGCAACCTTCCACATCGTCGATCAGCTTGCGTAAAAAACCACAAGGCCGATCAGCAAAATCATCACCAAGCTGATTATCGCCACAGCGATTGGCGAAATTCGCTCGATATGGTCCTTCTTGAACTGCGCATAGCCTGCGCTGATATCGTCCCGGGCAGACAGCATGGCAACCTCGTAGGAGGAGGCTGTCCGCTTGTACCAATGCAGTAGCTCGCGCAGTTCATCATCGGTGAGATTGGGATAAGCGCCCACAAGCGTTTCGATCCGTGAGCGCGCCGTTGCGGCTCCGGCATCAGGGGTTTCCTTATGCGTCATCAATGTCTTCCAGATTTTGGTGCAGGATTGAGCCTCTCAAAGAGAAGCTATGACCAAGCTCAGGAAGCGGGCGGGGGCCTTGGGGTGCGCGGCACATACCAGGCGTCATCGCGCGGTGGGCCGGTGCTATCAGGCCGACGCGTTGGCGCGGCATGGCTTGCTACAAAGCCGCTGCTGATCGAGATGCCGGCTACGCGTGGCGGGGGCAGAGTGAGCGGCTGGAGATGTTTCGCGTAGGAAGCATCATTGCGTGCCGAAGGGGCGAGTGCGACCTCGATCGTCGATGCGCTAAATGCCGAACCTTGCTGCTGTTGGAAGGTCTCCGCACCACTAGGCGCGGCCTGCAGTCCGATCATGGCGAACAGCAGCATCGCCATCAGACGGAATATGAGTGAGGGGCCTCGGCGATCCATGACGAGTCGCAATATGGTGACTTCTGAGTGACTTCAACAGGCTGAGGTGACTAACGCCTGCCTCAATCCTCCATGTCGGCGATCCATTGCGAACCGTCACCAAAGCCGATTGATAGCGCTTGATGGAACTCCTTCGCCCCGAATCTGTTCTTTCTTCAACAATGGAGGAGTGGACCAATGGTTGAAGTACGCAGAGATCCTTATGATGATCGCACAGTCGTTCGTGATGATGGAACAGTTGTTCGAGAAGACCGTGTCGTTGTTCACAAGAGCCACACCGGCCGCAACATCGGCATTATCATCGTCCTCATCCTCGCCGTCGTCGGCATATTGTTCGCAACCGGCTTTTGGAAAGCAGATGTAAGTGGCGGCGATATGCCCGAGGTGACCGCGCAGGGCGGATCGATGCCATCGGTCGATGTCGATTCCAAGGAAGTGGTTGTCGGCACCAAGACTGAAGAAGTCGAAGTGCCAGTCGTCGCCGTGAAGGATAATGGCGAGAAATAATGTGTTGGAGGTGCGGTTGCGGTCGCACCTCCATTTTTTTGGATGATTAGGCCGCGCGCTCGCGCCCAACCTCGCGTCCAAATGGCTTGATTGCCAAATACATCAGGAACGCCCCGCCTGGCGCCATGATGAGCGCGAAAGATGCCATCGAGTAGCGTAGCATGGCCTCGTCCTTGAGCAGGAAGTCGGTGACGAGCGCCACGACGAGCGGCCCCAGCCCGTTTCCAATCACGCTGATCGTGAACAGATAGACCGCGCTGATTTGCGCGCGCATCTCATTTGGGGTGATCATTTGAATGGCCGCGTTCTGAGCGGGCGCGCTGGCAAGGCCGAAGATGGTGCTCAGCAAGCCGCAGCCAAAGGCCATCCACGGCGTCGGCATGAGCGGCGACGCGATGGCGAAGGGTGCGGAAACGGCTTGGGAGATGAAGCAGACGCGCACCATCGCATCCGGGTTACCGCGCTTGCTCATATATTCCGCAAACCATGTGCCGAGCGCCAGCCCGATGGGCGTTGCGATGATGAGCGAGAGCGCCAGCAACGGGCCGATCTGTGCCGGTCCCCAGCCATAAGTGCGCTCATAAAAGGCGGCGCGCCATGTCATCAGCCCGGTCGTTTCGATGGCGCCGATGCCGATGCTCAGGAACAGCGGCAGGAACAATATCTTGTTCGTCACCAGAAAAGCGAACACGTCGCGCAAGGGCACGCTGCCTTTGGTGCGCCGGTTGCGCCGCTCCGGCTCCCGCACGGTCAGCAGGAACAGCAGGGCAGTTAGCAGCCCCGGCACCGCGCAGACGAGAAACACAAGCTGCCACTCACGCGCTTCGCCCAAGATCGGTAGATGGATTGGCGCCAGCCCGGAGAAGAAGGCCACCAGCAATCCACCCGCGAGCATGGCGGTCGCTTGCCCGGCACTGATTCCCAATTGATAGATGGCAAAGGCACGCGGCAGCTTGTCGCGGGGTACGAGATCGGAAATCATCGACATGGAGGAGGGGCCAGCGACCGACTCCGCGCCGCCGACCACCGCCCGCGCCGCAAACAGGCCCACAAAGCTCTTTGCCAGACCGCACAGGGCCGTGGCGAAGCTCCAGATCGTGAGGCCACAGATCAGGATGATCTTGCGGCTGCGCGAATCCGCCACCCGCGCCATCGGCAGGCCAATCATCATATAGGCTGAGGAGAAGGCAAAGCCGATGATAAGGCTGATCTGCGTGTCACTCAGCGACAGGTCGCGTTTGATCGGCTCCACCAGCAAAGTGATGATGCTGCGATCAATGGTCGACAGCATCGTCACAAAGGCGATGAGGCCGATGGAATACCAGGCCCGGCCCGGTGAGGGCCAGGCCGGTTCGGCTGGAGGCGCAGCAGTTTCAGCCATCTGCGCCCCCGTCACAGCCTCGCTCATCGCTTGACGCGAACACCGACGCGAAACGCGCGGCCAATCTGGTCAAACAATACCTGATTGGTGATGCCCACCGCGCTTGGTGCAATCGGCGGATCCTTGTCGAACAGGTTCTTCACGGCGAAGAAATATTCAAGGTCGGTCGCGCCTGCCTTCACGTTGAAGCCGAGCGTCAGGTCGGCATAGAAGCGGCCTGCCACACGGTTGGTGTTGATGCTGTTGGCCTTGTTCACATCATAGCCAGCATCTTCTGGACCGACGAAATCGACGTTGAACTTGCCCTCCGGAATGTAGCGCCCATGCGCGCTAATGCTGAACGGACCGCTCTTCACTGTTGCGACGCCGTCCAGAATCCAGTCCGGCACGCCCGGCGTGGTGCTGGCGCGGAAGCCGGTCTGGCCTGCGCGATCCGTAGAGCCAGCGCTATCGGTGGTCAGTAGATCGAACACCTTGGTGGCGAGGAAGCGCAGATCGAGCGAAGAATCGCCGCCCAGGCGCGTGCGGTAGCTTGCTTCGATGTCCAGGCCGCGTGTTTTGAAGCCATTCACATTCTGCAGGCGGTCATTGATGAGCGTGACGACACCGGCGCCGTTCCGCGTGATGAGCGGGCAGAATTCCGCCGCTCCCTGTGCGCAACGATTGGCAATCGTGGCCGCGCCGACCTGGCCGATCGCATCCTGCACGCGGATATTGTAATAATCCACAGAGAGGTTGAAACCGCTCAGGAATGGCAGGCTGCTCAAAACCACGCCTGCGGTAAAGGTATCGGCCACTTCCGGACGCAGCGCATTGTTCGCGCCAGACACGATCTCGATCAGATCCTGACGCCCGCTCGCGGGATCGGTGAAGGAGGAGAAGCTGCGCGTGACCGAACCGAACAACTCGTTGACGTTGGGCGCCCGGATATCGCGCGAATAAGTGGTGCGCAGGCGGAGCATCGAGAAGGGCTCGTAGACGCCGCCCGCCTTCCATGT
>CAMLFF010000070.1 GCA_946479185.1 uncultured Sphingobium sp. | reverse complement strand
CGTAGCGCGGGAGGCAGGCGCCACGGTGATCGAGCGCCAGGATGCTGCCCTGCGCGGCAAGGGCCATGCGCTGGCCTTCGGGCGCGAATGGTTGCGGGCGCAGGCCAATGATCTCCAATCGCCCCGTCCCCTCCCCGATTGTGTGGTGGTGCTTGACGCCGATTGCGAGATCAGCCGAGAAGATCTGCGCCTGCTGATCGAAACAGCGCATGCCAGCCAGCGCCCAGTGCAAAGCTGCTATCTGCTGCGCTCCAGCCCCGATGATGGCGCGATGACGCAAATCTCCAACTTCGCGATCCTGATCAAAAACCGCGTGCGCCAGCGCGGTGCTGCTGCGCTGGGCGCGCCCGCCGTGTTGGGCGGCACCGGCATGGCCTTTGCCTGGCCGGTCATTGCGAATGCGCCGCTCGCAACCAGCGATCTGGTCGAAGATCTGGTGCTGGGCATCGATTTTGCGCGCAAGGGTCAGGCGCCCATCTATCTCGAACAGGCCGAAACCTGGAGCGGTGCCGCCGGGCAGCAGGATACGCTCACCCAGCGCACGCGCTGGGAGCATGGCTATGTTCACACGGCACTGCGACATGGCCTGCCGATGGCGTTGAGCGGCGTCACCAGCCTGCGTCCCGCGCTGATGTGGTGCGGCCTCAGCTTGCTCGTCCCCCCGCTTGCGCTGCTGATGAGCCTGAGCCTGGCCGCCCTCGCACTAGCGACAGTGCTGGCGCTTCTGGGCGCAACACTCGCTCCAGCATTGCTGCTCGCATGCGCCATCGGGCTGATCGCGCTGTTGCTCGCGGGGGCCTGGGCACGCGACGGCCGCGAAATTGTGAGTGCGGCAACGCTGGCGCGCATCCCGCTCTACATCGCCTGGAAAATCCCGGTCTATCTCAAGCTGGTGCGCAAGCGCGAAACCGAATGGGTGCGAACCAAGCGCAAGGGCGAGTAGCTGGCTAACCGGCGGCGCACGGATGAGGAGGTTCACGGCCGGGATAAGTCCGCTCAGGCGAGATAGTATTCGCCCGCTTGGTGACGACTTTGGGGTGGGAAGCGGACCGTCGGCTTCATTGGAGTTTCGGCCTGAGGGACGTTCATCCTCATTCGCACTGAGCTATTTGAGACTTTTGATAAGGAAGATAAACGCCATCCTCTGCCAGCATTGTGAAACCATTCAAGGAGCTGTCATCAAAAACACCATACCTGCGGTCGCTAATAACTGTATAAAAATTAAGATACCGGCCCTCGCCTTTTCGATCTATACTGTAAAGATAGCGTCCTTCGACATGATCAGCGCTTATCGGGGCATTAGCGGTGAGCGTGATGCCTGTTTTATGACGCTCCAAGTGAAAGCGGATGCGCGGAAATTCCTTCTGGAATATTGTCATTCCTTGGGCATCAAGTTTAATTGATGGTGCAAGGGGGTTCGCATAGCAGCCAAACGCCATCGAGTTCGCGGGGTTCGGCAAGGGTTTGGGGCGAAAGAACAAGAATCCTAAAACAAAGATGATAGCGGCAGCATAATAAAGCCATCGCATATCGGATTCATAGTCGCGTGACTGGTATGCCATGTGCGCTTCATAGCTGATTGAAAAATGTCGGCAATCAGTTGGCTCGGAATACTTCCTCCATGGCCGACTTTTTGTCGTGTCCTGATAGGCAGCTTTAGACGGCTGCTCGACATTTAGCAGACGTCCCAATTCATTCGCGAAACTTCAATAAGCGAACAGGCGGATGAGCAACAACTAACGTCATCACCTCAGGTGTAAAATCAACCTTCACAAAGTCTTAATTCAGCAAGAGCCCAGCCACCGCGACCACGGCACCCAGCAAACATAGCCCGCCCGCAATCATCCAAACCATGCGCGACATTGATCGCGCAGGCACGCCGAACATCTGCTTCCAGCTCTCGGTGGCTTCATAGAGGGAGCCAGCTTCCGGCCCGCGTTTTCCGCAGACGGGACAAGCGGCGATAAATCGGCCGTCTTCACTGACAACCTCATATTTATCGACAGCACAATTCGGACAGAGCCCGGCTGCCACATCGTCTCTCGCAATCAATTCAATACCCCCCACGGGCACCCCCACATCTTCCCCCACGGCATCCGCCTCTCAATAGGGCAGGCCGGGCGAAAAGCTCGCCTAAGTTGGTCCAAAATGGATGAGGCTTGAATTAGTTCAAACATTCACCGGATTTTGTCATTTTTCCACTTGCATGATTAATCAACTTCCATCCTAATCCCTCCGCGACACTCAACGCAAAAAACAAGCGCCTGCGGGCGGACGACCCGGAGGAGGATATTTTGACCGAGCAGATAGCCAGTCCACGACGTGGCTGGGGCGGCTTCCTCCTGATCCTGATCGCGCTGGTCGTCGAGGGTTTCGATTTGCAGGCGGCCAACTTCGCCGCGCCGTCTATCCTGGAATCCTTCGCGGTATCCCGCGCTGAGATCGGCCCCCTCCTATCCGCCAGCCTTTTCGGCGTGCTGATTGGCGCGATCTTCATCGGCCCGATGGGGGATCGCGTTGGGCGACGCAAAATCCTCATCAGCTGCTGCCTCGCTTACGGGGTGGTCTCGCTCGCCTGCGCCTTTGCGACGAGCCTCAACCAACTGATCATGCTGCGCTTTCTCATCGGCATTGGCCTTGGCGGTGTGCTGCCCAATGCTCTCGCGCTGGCAGGCGAGCTGGCTCCGCGCAAATATCTCGCACGGGCCACGGCGCTGGTCGGCATCGGCATCACCTTTGGCGGCGTGCTTGCAGGCGTCGCGGCGGCCAAGCTGCTCCCGGTCTATGGCTGGCCTAGCCTCTTCATCGCAGGAGGCATCCTGCCCATTGTCATCGCCGCGTTGCTCTGGATGGGCCTGCCAGAAAGTCCCGTGCTGAGCCGGGAAGCGCAGGACGCAAAGGGCAAAGCAGGCCTCAAAGCCATTCTCGCGCCGGGCTATCGCGCGCAAACCATCGCAATCTGGTGCGCCTTCGCGCTCGTGCTGATGGTGGTCTATCTCATCGCCGGATGGGTGCCGCTGCTGGTGAAAGATCAGGGCTATTCTACGGAGACCGCCTCCTGGATCGGCACCGCGACTCATGTCGGCGGTGTGTTCGGCGGCATCTCCGTAAGCCTGCTCATGTTCCGCCGTAGCTGGTCCGTCGTCGCGCTGTTCGCAGGGCTCGGCGCGCTGTCCCTCGCCATCATCGCGATGCATGATTGGGGCGTTGTCGGCCTCGTCGCCTTGCTCATACTCGTCGGATTCTTCAGCACGGGTACGCAAAACGGCCTCAACGGCTCGTGTGGCGCGACCTACCCCGGACCGATGCGCGCCACCGGGCTTGGCTGGGCGCTCGGCATGGGGCGAGTCGGCTCCATCGCCGGGCCGCTCGTCGGCTCCCTCGCTATCCTGCTGGGGCTCGCTGCACCCCGTTATTTCTTCATCCTACCGGTTGTGCCGCTCGCTATCGCCACACTGCTGGCAATCTGGCTCGCACGCCGAACCCCCAGCCCTGACGGAGAAGCCTCATGACCAAAATGCGCAAAATCGCCACCGAGGAAGCCTGGACGATCCCGGAAGTCGCCGCCCAATTGCGCGATGCCTCACGCGGGCCATCGCAGAGCCTTGATAAGCTGCTCGTCGGTGGCATTTACGATCCGCCAGCCGATGCCTCGGGCTATTCCGCCATGCACTTCCTCGATGGCCTGCTGGATATCGAAGAGAAGCGCCTGCCGGAGATGGATGCGCTGGGCGTGGACATGCACCTGCTCTCGCTCACCGCGCCGGGCGTGCAGATGTTCGATGCGGACACGGCGACGGAGCTTGCCGCCCTAGCCAATGATCATCTGGCCGAGATCTGCCTCAAGCGCCCCACGCGCTTCTCCGGCCTCGCCAGCTTTGCGCCGCACAGTCCCAAGCGCGCCGCCAAGGAGATGGAGCGGGCGATCAATGACCTCAAGCTCAACGGCTTCATCCTCAACAGCCACACGCATGGCGAATATCTGGATGATCCCAAATATTGGCCCTGCCTTGAGGCTGCCGAAGCGCTGAACGCCTGCATCTACATCCACCCGCGTGCAGCCTCAGACACGCTGAAAGGCCCGCTGCAGGATTATGGCATGGATAGCGCCATGTGGGGCTATGGGGTGGAAGTCGGCACGCATGTGGTGCGGATGATGGCAGGCGGCGTGTTCGATGCCTTCCCCAACCTCAAAATCTGCATCGGCCATATGGGCGAGGCGATCCCCTTCTGGATCTGGCGCATCAACTTCATGAACACCCGCGCGCAAGGCATCGGCCGCGCTCCCAAAACCAAGCTGAGCATGGCGGAATATTTCCAGCGCAATTTCGTCGTGACCACAAGCGGCGTCGAGGATCCGCAAGCGCTGCGCTACACCATCGACAAGCTTGGCATCGATAACGTGCTCTGGGCCATCGATTATCCCTATCAGCCGCAAAAGCCTGCGGTCGATTTCATGGATGCAGCGCCAGTGACCGATGCCGAGCGTCACGCGCTCTATCATGGCAATGCGGAGCGGATTTTCCACATCGCGCCATTGGAATGAGGAAGCACTCGGCGCGTTTCAGGGGTTGAGCGCTCGCCAACAGCCTTGCCCCTTTGCGCCCGATGGCTATGTACGGCGCTGTGACTTCATCGATCGTAATTGGTACCGACGCCAACGGCGCGCCGGTGACTATGGACATGGAAGAATTGCTGGCCACCCGCTTGCTCGTTCAGGGCAATAGCGGGTCGGGAAAGTCGCATCTGCTGCGCCGGATGCTCGAAGAGAGCGCCGCCATGCTCCAGCAGATCGTGATCGACCCGGAAGGCGATTTTGTGACGCTGGCGGGGCCGTTCGGTCATATCGTGATCAATGGCGCAGCGCATAATAGCGGCGAGATCGAGCAGCTTGCCGCAAAAGTGCGGGCGCGGAGGGCCTCGGTCGTGCTCGCGCTCGATGAGTTGGAGCTGGAAGCGCAGATGCGCTGTGCCGCACAGTTCCTCGCGGCGCTGTTCGATGCGCCACGCGAACATTGGTATCCGGCGCTCGTTGTGGTGGATGAAGCGCAGATGTTTGCACCGTCTGCGGCGGGCGAAGTAGCCGATGATATTCGCCGCATGTCGCTGGCGGCGATGACGAACTTGATGTGCCGTGGCCGCAAGCGTGGTCTTGCGGGCGTGATCGCCACGCAGCGCCTCGCCAAGCTCGCCAAGAATGTCGCAGCGGAAGCCTCCAACTTCCTGATGGGCCGCACCTTCCTCGATATCGACATGGCGCGCGCGGCCGATCTGCTCGGCATGGAGCGGCGGCAGGCGGAGCAGATTCGCGATCTGGAGCGCGGGCGCTTTCTGGCACTTGGCCCGGCGATCAGCAGGCGTCCCGTCTCCGCCAAGATCGGCGCGGTACGCACCCATGCGCGCACATCATCGCACACGCTCATCCCGCTACCGGGCGAGCCGACCGCCGACCTCCAGGATTTGATGACGCCACAAGCTGGTGAGGAGCAACCCGAACTGTTCGCAGCGTTGATTGCGCCAGCCCCAGCTATGGACAGCAGCGTCAAGCTGGATGAAGCTGCGCGTGACGAGGCGTTAGAGGCAGAGGCAATCGTGGCGGCGCAGGAGCCGCAGGGCGACATCTTCGCGCCCGATCCCAATGCGGACCGTGAGGCAGCCATCCGCGCAATCATGCTGGACATGGCCGCCGAGGAAGATTGCACCTATCGCTCGACGGCAGTGCTGTTTCAGGATTTCGCGGTGCGCTGCCGGATGCAGCGGATTGCCAATCCGGGACTGGATATGCCGAGCTTCGGGCGGCGCTTCGCCATCGCGGTTGCGGGTGGCGAGGAAGATGATGCCCCACAATGGAAAGCTGCGCTGAAGCTGGCCGAGCGCGTGCCAAGCGATGTGCTGGCGCCCTTCCTGCTGATCGCGCGCGCGGCCATCAATGGCCAGCCCTGCCCGGATGATGACGTCCTCGCCCGCGCTTATGGCACCCGCTCAGTGGGGCGCATCCGGCGCCTGCTCGATCATCTGGAGAAGAGCGCGCTGATCGTGGTACGCACGGATTTTGGTGGCCGGCGCTCGGTCGGTTTGCCCGATCTTGGCGTCGTCACTGCGCCATCAGAAGCTTAAGGCCGGGGCGCGGCGATCAGGGCGGAATAGGAGCGACGCAAAAGATCCATCAGCGTCGATAGCTCCTCCTCGCTCAGCGCGTTTTGGATAGGGCCCTCGACCGTCATCGCACAGGCGATCATCTCGCCCATCACTCGCTCGCCCTCAGTGGTCAGTGACAAGCTGTTGCGTCGCCGGTCGGTCACGGATCGGGTGCGTTGCGCAAGGCCCCGCTGCTCCAGCTCATCGATGATTGCGACCATCGCGCTATCGTCCATCGCGACTTCCCGCGCGATTTCTGATTGCGAGCAACCCGGATTACCCTTGATGAGCGCCATCACGGACACCGCTCCAGAGTGCAGCCCAAAAGGTTCATAGACCGAGAGAATGCGCGGATACAGCTCGTTGCGCAACAGCCGCACGAAGGTGCCGATACCATTGCTCAAGTCGCCCCAATTCATCCGAAGGGACTGGCCGGGCTGACCGTCTAGCGCGTCACTCATATCGAATCGCTTCCATATCCCCACTCCACAGGGCCTTGATGGCCCACATATAGACAGTCAAACATTCGAATTCTCAAGGACGTTCGCACACCGCTCACGACTCGAAAAAGGCGACGCTACGGCATTCTATGCTCTCGCGCGGATAGGCATCCGTGGCGCTGCTATCCCAAAAGGCGGTGTGCGGCACACGCCAGGCGCCGCTGTGATCGCTATCGTGAAACTTGAAGAGCAGCGCCTCGTCGCGCAGCATGTTGGAGAAATACCACCAGCGATGCGCGGGATTGTGGCGGAAGATGTGCGCGGCGGGGCGGCTGGCATCATCCATAGGCGCAAACATCGCCTCGCCCTGCGGAATGCTGTCCACCACCCACAGGATGTTGGGCGTGCCTTCATCATTGCCCACGCTGCGCCCGTCACAAAGCGCCAGCGGGCAGTCCTGCGGCGGCGGCGAATAGGTGCGCCAGAAGCTGGAGATGATGAAGCGCTTGAAGCCCGGACCATCAGGCCGCGCCTTGCGATAGCTTGCCTCTGCGGCTTTGAGCTGTCGCGCCGGGTCGGTATCCACATGCACTTCTGCTGCGGGCGGCTGAACGCCTTCGGCATGGCGATAAGGTCCATCGCTCTTGGGCTGGCGGCTGGCCAGATCGCCTGACGTGCGGATCATCCAGCCGTGCGGCACGACGAAATCGGCGCCGGTCGCTTGCTGCACATAGCGGGCGACCTCGGCTGGGTAGAGGCGATTGACCTCATCCTTGTCCGTATAATCCTGCACTTCGCTTGGCGCATCGAGCAGGGTGAACCCCTGACGATCCAGCCGGAAATGCTCCTTGATCGGCCGGGCATCGCGAATCTTGACCGGGAACGGGCCATAGCTGCCCGTATTCACTTCCACCCCCGCCGAGACGAAACGGCGGTTAATGTCCGGCCCCGGCAGCAGATAATGCAGCTGCGTCTCGACCGAGCGCGCCTGCTCTTCAATGTCCGGTGACTGGACGTCCATATCCTCTCCCTCGCGGCTTTGCCGACTCACTTTCCCTACCATGACAGGCAAATATGCGATGCTGCAAGCCTTGGGGCGGATGAGCCGCTCTTGCAGCCCCGGCGCAGCGGGCATACACTCAGCCCACAGGAGAGTGCGTGCTGATGCAAATGCAGCCGACCCAGGAGGATCAGACATGGACATCGAGCGGCCTTGCCCGCAGCGATGCCATTCATCAGTGGCGTGATTGGGCCGCCAGCACCATCGCGCCCATCGACGTCACCGTGTTCGATACTGAGGATTTTGCCGCGCGCTGGACGAGCCATGGCGTCGGGCAACTTCGCCTGCTCCAGCTGCATGCGCCCGCGCAGCGCGTGGTGCACACAGGTCGCGATGGCAGCGCCGGGCGCGCCTCCCCCACCATCCAACTCGTTTACGCCCGCAAAGGTGCGCTTAAAACACAGATGGCAGGCAAGCGCTTTACGGTCGAGCCTGGGCAATTCGTGCTGCTCGATAACACCCGCTTTTACCAGATGGAGATGGATACCGCGCACGAGGCCATCGACCTGATGATGCCGCAAAGCTGGCTGGAGAAATATCTGCCCGATCCGCAGGCGCTGCTGGCGCGGCCCATTTCCGCGCGGGAAGGCTGGGGCGCGCCGCTCGGCAGCCTCATCGAGACGATGGTGACCGGGCTGGACGACAGCCCGCTGCCCCGCCCGCTCATTGCCGAGCAGGTCGGCGCGCTGCTCACGCTTGCCACGGGTTTTCATGAGCCTGCCCCCAGCCGCCATCGCGGTCAGCTTGCCCGGCAGATCCTGCGACGCATCGAGAGCGACTATGCCGACCCTGAGCTTTCGCCCGATAGCCTCGCGCGCGATCTCGGCATTTCGCGCCGCTATCTTCAGGCGCTGCTGGCGGGCACAGGCACAAGCTTCGTGCAGGAGGTCAACGCCACCCGGCTCGACCGGGCAAGCGATCTGCTGACCGATCCTCGCGCCGCTGGTCTCGCGCTCGGCGACATCGCCTTCCGCTGCGGCTTCTTAGACCCCGGCTATTTCGCGCGGCTGTTCCGCAAGCGCTTTGGCGTCACGCCCAGCCTGTGGCGCGGCAGGTCGAGCCGCTAACACCCCGATTTGCGGCAGGACAATTGCGCCTGCGCTTTTGTCCTCATGGCCCTGCGCGGGAATCCTTTGGTGTTGCTGCGCCATTGGTTAAGTTCATCAACGATCGCAGACGTCAAAAAAATGACGCGGCGCGGACATGGATGAGAGGATTGTCATGAGCGACCCGAAAAAGGCCTTCCCCCTGCCAAGTTCCATCGCGGTGGTTCCAGGCACTGAAGCTGCGCAAGCCGCCCATCCTTATTACACCCAGTTCCAGCCCGGCGACGATGATCGCTTCTGGTTCTACAACTCCATGCACTTCCCCGAGCCGATGCATCATTTTGACATGATCACGGCGGAAGGCGCTTACTGCGCGCTCGGCGCCTTCAACACCCGCGTCCATGTGCTGCCCACCACCAAGGGCATCGATCATCGCGTCATCAATGGCCGCGTGTTCATTGGCGGCGTCGCCGTGACGGACCCTGCCGAGATCGAGGCGCGCGCGAAGGAATTCCAGCAGCGCGCCTTCTATTATTACGAGCATTGGGAAGATCTGTACGACAAGTGGAAGGACAAGATGAAGGCGCTGATCGCGGATGCGCAGGCGCTCCCCAAGCCGACGCTGCCCGATCTTGAGCCAATCGAGACCACCCATACCGGCAAGGGCATCGCCGCCAATCATGCGCTGATCGACACCTATCGGAAAACGCTCGAGGGCTATTTCCGCATGTGGCACCATCATTTCGAGTTTCTGCTGCTCGGCTATGGTGCTTACCTCACCTTCTTCGACTTCTGCAAAAAGGCCTTCCCGGAGATTAGCGATCAGGCGATCAGCCGGATGGTCGCAGGCATGGAAGCCGAGATTTTCCGCCCCGATGAGGAAATCAAGCGCCTCGCCCGCCGCGCCGTCGAGCTGGGCGTGGACGATAAATTCTATGATGGCATGGTTATCGACGATGTGCTCGCCTCGCTCGATCAGCTTGGCGGCAAGGGCAAGGAATGGCTCGATGAGCTGGAAACCAGCCGCCACCCCTGGTTCAACGTGAATGTCGGCGACGGCTTCTACCATTATCACCGCAGCTGGAATGACGACCTCTCCATGCCGTTTGCGGCGCTGCCGGGCTATATCGACAAGGTGAAGTCGGGCACCTCAATCGAGCGGCCAACGGCGCAGCTGATCGAGGAGCGCGAGCAGCTCGTCATGGATTATCGCGAGTTGCTGGATACCGATGAGGACCGGGCGACCTATGATCAGCTCATCACGCTCGCCCACCGCGTCTTCCCTTATGTGGAAGGGCATAAATTTTATTGCGAGCATTGGTACACCAACCTGTTCTTCAACAAGATCCGCGAATTTGGCGAGCTGCTGAGCGAGCATGGCTTCTTCCCCGAACCTGCCGATATTTTCCACCTGACCCATTATGAGGTGGAAAGCGCAATCATCGATCTGATGCTGGTCTGGTCCAGCGGATCGGAGCCGATCGGCCCGAGCTACTGGCCCGCCAAGGTCGCCGAGCGCAAAGCGGCGATCAAGCTCTGGGCAGAGAATGTCGTGCCGCCAGCGCTGGGCATCGTGCCCGATGTGATCGATGATCCGGCGATCGTGATGCTTTGGGGTATCACCCGCGAGAGCCTCGACAGCTGGCTCTCCGATGATGATGGCGACAGCAAGGAACTCAAGGGCTTCGCCGCCTCCAACGGCGTGGTTGAGGGCATTGCCCGTGTGGTCAAATCGGTCGATGAGATCAGCCGATTGCAGCAGGGCGATATCCTCGTCTGTCAGGTCACGAACCCGACCTGGGCGCCGATTTTCCAGAAAATCTCTGCGGCCGTCTCGGACATTGGCGGGTCGATGAGTCACATGGCCATCGTCGCGCGCGAATATGGTCTGCCCGCTGTCGTCGGCACCGGCTCGGCCACGCAGAAGATCAAAGATGGCCAGCGTATTCGCGTGGATGGCGGTCGCGGCACCGTGACCATCCTCGAGGATGAGCCCGTGCTTGAAGATGCATGAGGAGGCGGACAGCGTGACGCAAGTTGCTCCGGTCAGCTGGTTCGCTGACCTTCGGATCACAGACCGGCCAACGGTAGGCGGCAAGGGCGCAAGTCTTGGCGAGCTGACCCATGCCGGGATCGATGTGCCGCCCGGCTTCGTGGTGACAACCTCAGCCTTCGAGCTCTTCCTCGAAGCGCTGGAGCAAGCCTCGCCCGTACGCGATCTGGTGACGGCACTCGATCCCGATGATCTGGATGCGGTGACGCAAATCTCCCGGACTTTGCGCGCCCGCATCGAGCGGGAGCCTTTGCCCGCAACCGTCGAGCAGGCGATCCTTGATGCCCATGCCAAGCTGGCGGAGGGCAATCCCTTGCTCACCGTCGCGGTGCGCTCATCGGCCACCACTGAGGATGCCGAGGATGCGAGCTTTGCAGGGCTGCAGGACACCTTCCTCTGGGTGCTGGATGCTGCCGATGCTGTCAATCGCGTGCGGGAGTGCTGGGGCAGCCTCTACTCGGTGGAGTCGATGACCTATCGCCGCAAACATGGCTTGCCGGAGGATGGCGTGGCGATGGCCGTCGTCATTCAGACGATGGTCGACGCCCGCACGGCTGGCGTCATGTTCACACGCAGCCCGACCACGGGCGACAAGTCCGTCATCACGATCGAGGGTGCATGGGGCCTTGGCAGCGCCGTCGTCTCCGGTGAAGTGACGCCGGATCGCTGGGTGATGGGCAAGATCACCGGCGAGATCAGCGTGCGGGATGTGTCGGACAAGCATATCCGGCAAGTGCCTGCGCCCGGCGGCGGCATTGTCGATGAAGAGCTGGACGACAAGATGCGCACCACCGCCTGCCTCTCCGACG
>CAMLFF010000069.1 GCA_946479185.1 uncultured Sphingobium sp. | reverse complement strand
GCCTACGCCAATTGGTTGCCGTCCATGTGCCGGGCGATTTCGTCGATCTGCACGCCTACCCTCTCCGGGTGCTCGAGCATGATGTCGCGACGCTGACGCCCGCAACTGTAGCAGTCGTGCCTCACACAACGCTGCGCGAAATCATGGATGAGCTGCCCGATCTCACGCGCAAGCTGTGGTTCTCCACATTGCTTGATGCAGCGATCCACCGTGCATGGCTCTTCCGTCTTGGGCGACTTGATGCCGTGGGGCGCGTGGCGCATTTTCTGAGCGAAACCAATGCCCGGCTTGAACTGGCGGGGTTGAGCGACGGGCATCGCTTTGCGCTCGGCCTTATCCAAGCTGATCTCGCGGAAATCTGCGGTTTGACCAATGTTCACGTCAATCGCGTGATGCGACAGTTGCGCGAAGAAGGGCTGTGCGTGTTCCGCTCATCACTCGTCGAGATTGCCGACCCCGCGGCGCTCGCCCGCCGCGGTCAGTTCGATCCCGACTATCTCTACATCGACAAATCCAGTGAATGATATTCAACGAAGCGGAGGCGCCTCATGAGCGAGGACAGTTCCTTACGGCAACCCACGGATGTGCCCGGCATCGCCACGGCAGAAGGCGGCCTCGTGCTGCTCGACGGCCCGGATGGCATCGCGGTAACCCTTACGCCCCAGGCAGCCGAAGGCACGGGCCAGAGCCTTCTTGCGGCTGCGCAGGATGCGCTCAAGCAAATCGAGACGCCGAGCAATCGCGGGTGATCAGGCCTCAGAACGCATAGCGCGCTGACGCCGAGATCGTGCGGCCATTTGCTGCCCGCCCCCAGCCGACGCCATTGGCAGGAACGCTTGTCTGGCTGATCTCGATGATTGCCACCTTGTCGAACACATTGTTGACGTTGAGCATGAATTGCAGCCGATCGACAGGGCGATACTGGAGGAACGGGTTGACCAGAACATAGCCGGGGATATTGAGGGCATTGATGTCCTGCGCGAAGCTGCCAGTGTTGCCCACGATGTAAGCGCCCAGCGTTAGCTGCCCGCTCTCATATTGCGGTGTTGCCTGATAGATGAGCTTTGGCTGGCGACGCGGCACCATCCCCGCAACGGCTGTGTTCAACCGGTCGCTGACGATTTCAGCGTCGGTATAGGTCAGGCCGCCGGTGATGCTGAAGGGTCCGCGTTGGAAGCCTGCTTCGACCTCGGCACCATGAGCGCGATAATTGCGATCGGTCGTGATGGCACCGGCCTGGACGTTGGTGTCTTCGGTCTTGGCCATGAAGCCGGTGATGTTAAAGGTTAGCCCCGGTCGGCGAAACTTCAGGCCGATTTCGGCCTGCGTGACGATGTCCTCACCGTCGGCTGAATCGGGCATGCTGCCGTCCGTGACGCTGACTTTCGACGAAAACAGCACCTTGTCGGCATTCGCTCTTGCACCCCGGCTGTACCGCGCGAAGATAGCGAGCGGCTCCGAGACGCGGAAATTGATGCCCGTCGAATAACTCAGATAATGATAATCGTAACTCACAGGCGCGGGGCGCGTCAGAGGTATGATGTTGGTCTTTGATTCTGCGACCGAGATCACCCCGTCACCGTTAAAGTCAAATGAGGTTGTCCCAACCCGACCGCCGCCCAGGTCGAACCCGAACAACTGGCCGCTCACCTTGCCGATGTCGTAGCGGATGCTCCCACCTATGGCGATCTTACCCATGTGGAAATTAATCGAGCCGTAGGGGGCCGTCACATCATATTTCACGTCGTAGGTGCGCCGGAAAAAGCCGGTGCTGCCTGAGCGGGTGAAGCCCAGAAAGCCATCCTGACTTTGCGGTACGCCCGCCGCATTGGTGTAGTGGATCAACGCGGAATTGCCGCCGCCGCGCACGTCTTGCGTGATGTTGGAGTAGAGCCAGTCCGATGTGAGGTCCTGCAACGACTTGTAGAGACCGCCGGTAAAGGTGAACTTGCCCCCACCGAGATCGAAAACGCGCGTTGCGCGGACGTCGCTGGTAAAGTTGTCGAGCGACCGCACGTCGATCTTGGATAGCGACGTTGCCGCGATGAGGCCGTTGCCGTTTATGTTAGCTGCGGGCGTGATGACCTGGCCCGCATTGGGACCGTTGGCATAGGTAAGAGTGCCGGTGCCTGCCCCCAGCGACGCGGGTAGGCCGTTGGCCGGGTAGATGTTCGCGACGAGATCGCGGATCGTCGTCCCGGAAATCTTCGAGTAGCGCGCCCGCGCCGTGACGGTCCAGTCGGCGATATCGAACTGCGATTCCAGGCCGACCGACTTCACCAGCGCGCTTAAACCTTGGCTCATCGGCACCGTGATCGGCTGGTTGTTGCCATCGAGCGTCGGGAAGCTGGTGATAAAGCGCGACTGCACGGAGTCCCGACGGACGTCGAAATTCGCAAAGCTCGTATAGGCCGGGTCGGCGTTGGTCCCTGTGATCCGGATCGGGCCGGGTAGATAGGCTGGCGCTCGGTCGTCGAGATATTTGCCCGACAGGCGAATATAGCCGGTGTCGAATTCCTTGGTGATATTGAACTTCAGCTGGCCGCCCTGATACGCGTTGAAGCCGACAGCGCGCTGCCCTTTGCCCGAGCGATGAAAACCGCCAAGGTGAAAGCGAAGCGTGTCGCTGATCCTGCCACCATAGTCGAAGTCGAGCCGCTTCATGTCATAGTCTAGGCCTGCGGTGAGCTGTATGGCGCCGCCCTCAACCTCGCCGGTCTTCGAAATCAGGTTTATCACCCCGCCAGGTGAGTTCGACGCAAATGTCGATGCCGATCCGCCCCGGATTGCCTCTACTGCGGCGAGATTGGAGTCGGCGCGAATAAAAATGTCTGACGCGACGTTGAAGAAGTCGCCAAACTCGAGGACGGGCAAGCCGTCTTCCTGGATTTGCATGAATTTGGAACCACCGGACGCCAGTGGCAGGCCGCGGATCGTATAGCTGCCATTTGCCTCACCGGTCGAAGACTCAGTCCTGATCCCGGGAATGCTGCGAAGGATTTCGGCGAGTGAGCGCGCACCGATTTTCTGGATATCATCCGCCTTAAGGGCACTTGTCGAGGTTGCGCTATCGAGGCGATCGCGCCCTTTAGCGACGCCGGTTGAGAAAACTGCCTCGGCAGCTGGCTGCTTGACCGCTGGTTTGGTCGCGTCGCTGGTCGTGATTGCGCCTTGGGGAACAGAAGCGGTCTTGGCCATGGCTGCTGGAGCGAGAGCCCACGTAGCGATGGTCAGTAGCAGAAAATGTTTTTTCACCACGCTGGCGTCTCCTTTTGGTTTCCCTGTAATTATAGGAGACGCATCGGCCTTCCCGCCCGCATTGCACAAAAACTATGCTTCGGAAGCGCAGGACCAGGGCCGATCAAGCCGATCGCGGGGCCGTGCTTGTAGGCGAGGTTGCAAGCTGCGAGCCGTCGCCCGACATCCGCTTTTTAATTCGCCCTATGTGAAACTTGCCAGTCCGCCACCTCGATGGAAACGGCCCAGGCCACCGCGGCTGAAATCCAAATTGCGCTGTCCCCTTGGTCGGACGGTCAGAACCGCATGTTTATAGCAGCAAGGGTCGCTAGGCTTGGGACCCATGTTACGAGGACCTCAACTCCATACATGCAGAACCAGATTCAAACGCTCTGGCGGCGCTCAACAGCGTTCCTCCGTCATGGGGAGAAGGCCCACAGAGGCTCCTGTTCAGTCAGGCGGATTTACGCCACCCGCAGCATCGATCTCCTTGCCCCATGGATCTTTCTGCGGAACCGCCAAACCGGCCTCGGTAAAATCCATGAGCTTATCACTTGCACGATCATAGGTCGGCCATTGGGGCAGCCCAGCACCGTTGGGATCGCCCTTTTTGGCGAAGTTGACGATATAATTGCTGATCGTTCCGCTCATGGCCAGATCGCGAGACGTTACCTTGTCTCCATATTTCGTCGCTGCGGTATCGAAGAAGAAGGGGATGTCAGTCGCATGTTGTGCGCCGAGCTGGCTGACCGAACTTGCGACATATGAGAAGCGATAGGCGTAAACCGGCACGCGCTGGCTAGCAATCGTGCCAGAAGCCTTGCGCGCGCCAGCGATCATGATGCCTGTTTTGCCGCCCATATCGGCACTCGTCGCACCGATCATCATGGGCACCTTGCTGAAACGGCCCGATGCATAAGCCGCCGTTGCGTCGACCGCGATTTTGCCATCGACGAAGGGGCTGGCGAAGGTCCGCACGGCTTCGGGACGGAACAGCGCCATCATGTTGAGGCCGTCGGTCACTTGCTCAGCCGTGAGCGCGCGCAACTTCGCGAGCGCCTGCGGGTCTTGTGCGGTGATGCCCTTCGATTGAGCAAAAGCGAGACCGGTCTGTTCGACATCGGCCAGACTATCCTCGCTCATCGTGGCGCCAGCTGCGCCCGACATCACAACTGCGCGCGCGAACAAGCCCTTCGCGAGAGGCGAGGTCACCAATGTGTGAACCGACATGCCCCCTGCGGACTCGCCGATGATGGTCACATTCTCGGGATCACCGCCAAAGGCCGCAATGTTGCGACGGACCCACTTCAACGCTGCGATCTGGTCCATGAAACCATAATTGCCGAGCAGCCCGCCATCGGAATTTTCTTTGGTGAGTTGCGGGTGCGCGAAAGTGCCAAAGCGTCCAACGCGATAGTTGAAGCTCACAAACATCACGCATTGTTTGGCGATGTTAGCGCCGGAATAGGTGGGCGGCGAGGCTCCGCCATTGACGAAGCCGCCGCCGTAAATCCAAACGATGACAGGCAGCTTGGCCTCAACACCAGCCGGGCGCCAGATGTTGGCATAGAGGCAATCCTCCGCTGGCGGCATGCCGAGCGGCGCAGCATCGCTCGGAAAGGGTATCTGCATACAGTCATTGCGATAGGCGTCAGCGTCCCGAATGCCGGTCCATTTCGGCGCGGGCTGGGGCGCTCGCCAGCGCAGGGGGCCGACCGGCGGCGCGGCGAACGGGATGCCCTTCCAGCTCAGCACGGCATCTTCTGAGGTGCCAAGCACGGACCCACTGTCCGTCGCGACGAGATCAGATTGCGCGATGGCGGCGGCGGGAAGCATGCAATTGGCTAGAGCGAAGCAAGCATGAAGCAGATATTTCATCGGGTCAGCACTCCAGCAAGCAGCATCAGACATTTCTCAGCGGAACAGGCGCGGCGCAAAGTCTGCAAGATAGCGCCGCCAGTTGATCCAGCTATGGCCGCCAGCGCTCTCATTATAAATGTGGCCGATGCCATATTTGGCAAAGATGCCGCTTGTGGGTGCGACCGTATCGTAGAGAAAGTCGTCCTTACCCATCGCAAAATACAGCAGTTTCAGCTCCTTCGCGCTGCGCTTGAGCACGGCGTCATTCGCCGCTTCAAAGTCGGTTACCTGCTTCAGATTGCCCTGTATCCCCAGCCCCATCGAGAAGATGCCGAGGCTGTGGAATAGTTCGGGATGGGTGAGCCCGTAGCGGATCGTATGCGCGCCGCCCATCGACAGGCCCGCCATCGCGCGATGGTCCGCATCATTGAGGGTGCGAAAGCTCTTTTCGATCTGCGGCATCAAATCCTTGAGCAGGTCATTCCCGAAATCATCATTGGCCAACATGTCTCCGCCCGGCCGGTCAGGCGTATGGCCAAAGGGCATGACAATGATCATCGGCTTGGCTTTGCCTGCCGCGATGAGATTGTCGAGAATGTAATGCGCATGACCGATGCTGGTCCAGCTATCGTCGCTATCGCCCGCACCATGCACGAGATAAAGTACCGGATATTTGGTGGTGCCATTCATGTAGCCCGGCGGCGTATAGACATGGGCGCGGCGTTTGGCGCCGATGGTGGTGGACCAATAGTCGATCTCGCTCACCACCCCGTGCGGCACAGCTTGATCATAGGTCTGGAACGCGCCTTCGGGGCCCGAAACTTCGAACGTCGAATTGATGCCGACGCGCTCCTGCGACCAAGTCGTGCCTTGGGGATTGGGGACGCGCGCTCCATCGACCTGGAAGTTGAAGCGGTAGGTATCGGCAGCCACCGATTTCGTCGTCGTGACGCTCCACAGGCCGGTCTCATCCTTGGTCATTGGCAGGCCAAAGGGCTGGCCAGCGGGGAAGCCCATCGGGATCACATCAGCGATATCGGTGCTGGTGACGCGCACCTCATGCGCGAACGGCGCGCAGATGCGGAAAGTGACGCGCCCGTCCGGCAACGGCTCAACCGCCTTGTATGTCGCAGGGCCGGCGAAGAAGCCTTGCGGCAGGCATGTCTTATCGGGAGCCGTTTTGGGCGCCTCCTGCGCCGCTGCCCCGCCCATGATGGCAACCGTCAGCGCAACGAAAGCGAGAGCATGGCGCGGCATAAATATCTCCAGAAAATAAGATCAATAATCCAGGCCGAAGCCGAATTTGAACAGCGGATTGGCGGTATCATGAGGCGCGTCCGAGGCTTGTGCCTCCACTGCCGCCATTGAGGAGGGCAGTTCGAAAGGCAGCTTGCCCTGCGGTTTCGCCTGACCTGTGACAACAGCGAGCAAGGCTGCATCACTGGCGCCGAAGTCTCCCAAAAGCCCCTGCACCTTGTCCGTCACATTGGTGAGGATGGCTGGCCGATCGAGAAACACCGATACGATTGTCGGCACCTTGGCACTTGCTGCCACGATCGCATCGAAATCCTTGTTACCAGCGCGGAAGCTCAAATCTCCCTCATGATGCATCTGACCGAACAGATAGCGAGGGTGGAGCGTCTCGAATGGCGTGGCGGCCCGCACTAACGCAATGTCCGCTTCGGCGAGTGAAGCGACCGGAACGAGTCCCACCGCCCGTGCTGCCTCGGCAGCGATGCCATGCAGCCAGACCTTGCGGCCCGCTTTGAGCGGTAGCAATCCGCTCTCGTTCTTCAAAAGCACGATCGACCGTCGCTGCGCATCGTCGCCGGCGGCCTGAAACGCCTTGGCGCCAACCACCTGAGCGGCACGCGCAGAGTCCACGAAAGGATTTTCGAACAAGCCAAGCTCAAACTTCTGGATCATCACGCGCATGGCGGACTGCTCAATCCGTGAAACAGACAGTTCGCCTGCTTTGACAGCTTCGACGAGTAGTTCACTATTATCGACGCCCCCGAACTGGTCGATCCCAGCCTCCACGCCCTTCACAAAGCGCTGGCGCGGCGTCAGGGTCTCGACGCCCCATGGCATGCCGACCGCAGGCGGCTGACCGGGCTCCGACCCTTCGACACATGCCTTGGGACAATCCGCCGTGATCAGCCAATCGGACAGGATCACGCCATCAAACCCGTATCGACCGCGCAGCAAATCCGTGAGCAGCCATTTGTTGAAGCCACCGCCGACCTGTTCGACGGGCTTGCCATCAACAACCAGATTTTCCAAGATCGAATAGGTAGGCATCACACCGGCAGCCTTGGTAGCAAAGGCAGGCTCGAATGGTTTGATATGATAAGCGAAATTATCGGTGGGGAACGTGGCGTAGCGGCCATAATGATTGTGACTGTCCCAGCCATCCTTCGCGGCGCCATAGCCAACCCAATGCTTGACCACCACCGCGACGCTGTCCGGTCCCAGCCCGGAACGGCCATGCTGAAAGCCCTCGGTATAGGCGCCGACCATTCGACCTGCGAGATCGGCATCTTCGCCGAATGTACCGGCAATGCGTGGCCAGCGCGGCTCGGTTGCGAGATCGGCCTGGGGCGACAAGGCCATATGGATGCCGACCGCACGATATTCCTGACGGACAATATCACCGAATGCGCGCATTGTTTGCGCATCACCGATGGCGGCGAAACCGGGCGCCTCGGGCCATTGTGAAAATCCGTTGGATTGCACACTGGCGCCTGCCGTGAACTGGAAGTGATTACGCGGATCCGTGCTGATCGTCAGCGGAATGCCCAGCCGACCGCCCTCGGCGATCGCCTGCATGGCATTATTCTGCGCGGCAAGCGCCTGCGCTGGCGCAGCGAGGCGCGTGATCACGGCGGTGACGTTGCGGTCGATCAGCAGCGTGCGCGCCGCCGCCGCATCATAAGCCGAGCCTCCGAAAGCACCGTTCGGGAAAGGCAAACTGCCGTGCATCATAGCGCCTGCCTTTTCCGCAAGCGTCATCTGCGCGATGAGATTACGCGCGCGCTCCACGGCGGGCAGCCGCCAGTCCTCGTAAATATCGAGCGTGCCATTGCGGTTGAGGTCGCGGAAGCGCAGCCCCTCGACGGTGATGATCGGTGCTGCCCGGCTCGTTAGCACCGGCTGGGCAGGACGACGCGCAAGTCCGGAGGTGGCCGCCGAAACCATTGCCAGAACGATCGCCGACACGCCTGTGGCGATCTTACCCATCGTCATCTGATTGAACTCCCCTGCTTCCGGTCAAAAGCGGGGCGGTCCTCGTGCCGAGAACCGCCCCGCCTCTTTCATTCCATCAAAATTTGAACCCGGCGCGCGCGCCGATCAGACGAGGATCAGCGAATTCTGCCGTGGCATATTGCCCCTGCATGGCGCTGGTCAGCGTCACCTCATCCTCGATATTCCGCACGAATCCCTGAAGATACCAGCGATTATCCGGCGCGCGGTAAGTCACCGTCACATCGGACTTGTGGAACGATGGCTGCACGAACTGGACACGGTTGGTCGTGTCCGAGAAGAACAGGCTGTCACTAAACCGGATGACCGCCGCCGCTTCCAGCTGTCCGCCATTCCCCAAGGGGTAGGTGTAAGTGTAACCCGCAGACCATGTGAATTCAGGCGAGCGATCGAGCCTCTTGCCTGCAAAGCTCGTCGTTGGGGTTGGGTTGAACTCCGCATAGCGCGCATTGAGATAGTTGAAGCTCAGATTGACATGGTTGTTCTCGTTGAGATTGATCACCGGCTCCACCTCGATCCCGTCAATCTTGGCGCGCGCTGCATTGGTCGTGCGCTGACAAGAGGTGCCCGGCCCGCAGAATTCGCCGACCGCACTCAGCTGAAGTCCGGCATAATCATAGTGAAACGCTGCGATGTTGAGGCGCAGGCTGTTGTCCAGAAGCCGCAGCTTAACGCCACCCTCATAAGCGGTGAGCGTTTCAGGATCATAATAGAGCTCGCCCACGATGCCGTTCGTGCAACCGGGACCAGCTTCACAGCCATCATTGAAGCCACCCGCCTTGTAGCCGGTCGAAACCGACGCGTAGAACAGGCCAAGGCCAGGCGCGTCATAATCGACGCCAGCGCGCCACGTCACTTTGCTGAATGTTCGCTTCGCATTGTTGGTCTGGAACACCGCGACCGTCGCGCCGCCAAGCGTCTGGACGGCGGTTTGTCCAACGCGTGACTTTTCATCCTGCGAGTAGCGCACACCCGCAGTCAGGTGCAGATCTGGCGTCATATCGAAGGTGAGCTGCCCGAAGGCGGCTTTCGACTTGGCGATCGTGGGATCCTGCGGAAAGCCAAATTTCAGCCCGGGTCCGGTGCCCGGCCCCAGAATGTTAGCGAAATTTTCCAGGAAGAATGCGATCCCAGACCGTTCGTAAAAATAATATCCGCCGACCTGGCCATGAAGCGGACTACCCTGCCCGAAGGCCAACCTCAATTCGTGCGAATCCTGCCGATATTTGGCGTCGAATGTGGTCGTGGGCAGAGCCGTAGGGCTCGCTGGCTGAGCGACGCCCCCATTATAGGTGCCGCGCTGGTGGGTGGTCGCTTCGCGATGCGAGCCGATATATGTCAGCGCGAAGGGTCCGAGATCCCAATCGACCTGCCCCATCACGCCCCAGCTATTATTGTCGCGGATAGGATCCTGCGCATCCCTGTAAAATGTGCGCCTTTTGTCTGCCGAGGAGCCGGTATCGACATAATCAATCATTCGGTCGGTCACTGCGTTCGCCGTTTGCGCAGCCGGGAAGAAATTGGAGATTGGGACGCCTATGCCAGCCTTGCCCTTCAGCTCCGAATAGTCACCGCGTACCAGAACCTTGATGTCCGGGCTCACCTGGAACAGTGCGGACAGGCGACCGGACAGATTGTCCTTCGCGGGATCGTTACCGAACTGACTGCCAGATGGTGCAATGACGAAGCTGTCGCGGCGGTCATAGTTTACAGCCGCGCGCACCGCGACGATCTCACCGAGCGGCACGTTCAGCACGCCAGTCGCGTTGACGGAATTGAAGCTGCCATAGGAGGCGTCGACCGAGCCACCCAGTTCAAACTGCGGGCTGGCCGAGATCAAATTGATGACGCCTGCTGTCGTGTTGCGGCCGTACAATGTGCCCTGTGGGCCACGCAGAACTTCAACACGCTCGAGGTCGAAGAAGGATACTTCCTGCTGCTGTGGCCGGGCGATGTAAACGCCATCCTGCAGGAACGCGACCGATGGATCGCCCTTTTCGCTGCTATCGGTGCTGGTCACGCCCCGGATCGTGATCTGAAGGCCATTGCCGCGCGTGATCTGAACGTTGGGGACGGACTCGGTAAGCTGGGTCGGGTTCGTAATGCCGGCTTCGCGCAAGCCTTCGCCGGTGATCGCCGTCATCGCGACGGGCGTTTTTGACAGAAGCGAGGATTGGCGCTGCGCCGTCACCACGATGTCATCGGAATCGACCGCTCCGCCCGCTTCGGACTGCGCTCCCATGGGCGCCGAGCCTTCAGCCTGCCCGGCAGCCTGCCCAAAGGCAGGGCACGCGGCAGTGATGGCAATGCCGAGTATGAATGTACTCACGCCTGTGTAGTTATGACGTTGAAATTTCATGGTCATCCTCCCTTTTGAACGACCGCTTCGAGCGGTTCGCTCCCCGATATTGAGTTATGTCTCTCCCCGAAAAACGCCGTGTAGATCGGGGCGTCAAAGCTTGAGACAACGTTGTCTCAATATACTTGTTGGGCGGATGGTCAATGGGATTTAAGTTCACGAGGGCGTTCCGCCATGTTAGCGCGCACCAGCATCGACATGTCCGCTACATGAGCAGCATCACTGAGGATCAGATGGGTAAGGGTCAGTCCAGCGCTACCATAATCGATATTGCCAAGCGCGCGGGTGTGTCCTTCAAAACCGTTTCTCGTGTGCTCAATGAGCACCCTACGGTGGGCGCCGCGTTGCGCGAGCGCGTCATTCAGGCGATGGCGGACCTCGATTATCGACCGAATATCGCCGCCCGCTCGCTTCCCGGGCGACGGGGCTATGCAATCGCGTTCATTATCTCCGCTGAAAGCATGATGCACTCGGGCGATGAAGATTGGTATCTTGCCCCCTTCTGCGCCGACCTTCAATTCGGCGCATTCAAGGCGTGTCAGGACGTTGGGTATCGCTTCGTTCTGCAATCCGTGGATATTGAATCGCCGACGCTCACTCAGGATCTGGGGCGGCAACTTGCGCAGGAAGGCGTTGATGGCGTCGTGCTGTCCCCACCTACGGCAGATTCAGCGCGGTTGCTCGATGCGCTCGACGCATGCGGCATCACCTATGTGCGCATCGCGCCAGGGACACAGCCTGACCGGTCCGCGTCGGTTGCAATCGATGAATATGGCGGAGGGTTCGCCATGACAAAGCACCTCCTGTCGCTCGGGCACCGTCACATCGGCTTCATCGCGGGGCCGGACGACCATATCGCAGCACGGGAGCGCATGACCGGCTATTGCGATGCGCTCGCGCAGGTCGG
>CAMLFF010000068.1 GCA_946479185.1 uncultured Sphingobium sp. | reverse complement strand
CGGAGAGAAAGCCTCACCGCACCAGAGGAAATTTGAGCGTTCGATAACCTCGCTCATGCATGCAAGCCGCCCGCCTGCAGTTGGCTCGATATGCAGAGGATGGCGCCGGATCATAGAGGTCCAATGTCCAAACAGCGGTTCTACCTGACCCGGATCACAGCGAGTCCGAGAGCATGCCAAACGCGCAGAACCTCGAATTGCATGCCGTCAGCGCCGGGGGCTGGGATGGAACTGGGCTTGAGCTTGAGCTTGAGCTTGAGCTTGAGCTTGGGTCGGGACTGGGACTAGGAGCGGGGCCGGAGCAAGAGCTGGAGCCGCAGACGTAAACCCAGACGGCGGCAGGACACGTCGCCCCACCCGCTATCTCACGTGCGCACAAAAAAAGGGGCCAGCGAACTGGCCCCTTCCTTCTCGTCCCGACGGATCGGGATGATGTATATTAGTTGCCCGAACCTGGACCGTAGGTGATTTCCACGCGACGGTTCTGGAGTTCGCGAACGCCATCAGCCGTGTCAACGCGGGGACGACCTTCACCGAAGGCTTCGGAGGCGATGGAGCCTTCCGCAATGCCGCGCGATGTGAGGTAGCCACGAACCGAGGTGTTACGACGCTCGGAAAGGCCCATGTTGTACTTAGGCGAGCCCGAACGGTCAGCGTGACCTGCGAGCATGACCTGTGCGCTACCGCAGTTTGCGTAGGCCGATACTGCGTTGTCGAGGATCGAGGCGGCGTCCGGCGTAATGTCGGCGCTATCCCACTCGAAGAACACAATGTACGGGCCAGGCGCGCACTGTACCACTGGTGGTGGTGGCGGCGGTGGCGGAGGAGGTGGCGGTGGCGGCGGCGGAGGAGGAGGCGGTGGAGCCGCTTCTTCGCCACCGAAGTTGATCACGAGACCAGCAAGAATGCTGTGGCTGCGAACTTCTGTTTCCAGAGGCGTGCCAGCTACGTTACGCAGCTTGATGTTGTCGTGGTTGAAGAAGCGATACTTCAGCGACAGGTCAACCATGTCCGTTACAGGGTAACGCACGCCGGCCAGAGCCTGCCATGCAAAACCGCTGTCCGAATCACGCGTGTCAGGAAGCGAGATCTTCGAACGCGCTACGCCAACGCCGCCGCCGACGAAGCCCTGCAGGCCATCGTCAGGACCGAAGTCGAGCATGCCGTTCAGCATGATGCTGTCGACACGAGCCTGGCCACCCGAACGAAGCGTCGTCAGGTTGGAGTAGGTCGTGCTCTTGTTCATCGCCTTCTTGTGCGAATATTCGGCTTCGAGACGGAAACCGCCGAAGTCGTAGCCAACGAGACCCGCTGCGTCGTAACCGACCTTGTGGGGGGTGTTAGCCGTCACGCCGTTGGCGTAGTCGGTGTCCGCGTCTTCGACGATGATGGCGCCGATGTCGGCCCCAATGTACCAAGCCTTATCCTTGGCCAACGACGGCGATGCCATCGCAGTCGAAGCGAGCGCTATGGCGATGCCAAGCTTCCGCATATAATTCCCCTTTCAGAGTGGTCGTGTAAAATGCTGCGAGGCTCATCTACTAGCCATCTGGAAGAGTTTCAAGGGCGTTTTAGCCACATGTTGCTCAAATACCGCACTCTTTACTGTTTGTCGTCAACAAGATGAAAATTGAACATTTGTTGGGCCTAACTATGGAACCCAATGGCCACAGAAGCTTTATCAGGGGTTATTCACGCGATCAGACCATGGCTTCGCAGTGCAGCAAGCACCAAATTGAGGCTTGAGCGGGCCTCGGCATCCTGAATTGACCCTCCGCTGACATCGGGAATCGCCCCTGCCCGCGCCCCAACAACGCGTTGGTCTTCCACATAAAAGCCATCCGCCCGCGCCGATTCGCTCACCCAATTCTCGCCGTCGAAGCGGACCATATGGCCCTGCGCCCCATGCCAGGCGCGCATTCCGGCGCGTGGCGCAAGAAACCGCCATCCCGCCTGCGTCCATCCCGCAATCTGCCCATCCCGATCGAGCCAGTCGCCGCTCCCGCCCGCCGCCACGATCCAGCACAGCCCAAGCCCCGGCGATGGGGGCTGTGCGGAAAGATCATCTCGCTCCACCGTCACCGCAATTGCGAGGTCCATCATCGTCAGCGCTTCGTTGTGCGTAATTTCCTTTTGCGCCTGTCCGGCCGCAAGCAGCGGAAGGCCAAGCCGATCAGTCTGCGTCATAAAAGCGGTCCTTCATTTATAGTATAGATAGGTGAAACCATCACCTTTTAAGTCATCGACAATATGAGTGGAGGGCTCAGCCCCCAGGTTCCTCTTTGCCGGATCGCGATATTCAAGGCATGAGCGCCCGCCGCCGCCAGATCATCGGCCAGCGCCTCAGCTGCATAGGTCGTGAAAGGCAGGTCGCTCTCCCAAGTCCGCAGCACGCTGCCATCGGCAAGGATCGCAATCGCATAGCGGCAGCACGGTCTGCCGCCACAGCGCCTTGTTCGCCTCACGATAATTGGAATAAGTGCTGTCCCCCGGCATCCCGATCAGCACCGGCGGCACCCCAAAGGCGAGCGCAATGTCCCGCGCTGCTGCGGCCTTCAGCGCCACAAAATCCATGTCCTGCGGCGAGAGGCTCATGGATTGCCAACTAAGCCCGCCCTCCAGCAGCATCGGCCGCCCGGCATTGTCCGCCCCCTGAAACGCCGCTTCCAGCTCGCTCTTCAACCGGTCGAACTGATCGGGCGCCAGCGCCGCGCCATCCTTGGCATCATAGACCAGCGCGCCCGATGGCCGCGCCGCATTGTCCAGCAGCGCCTTGTTCCATTGCGTCGCTGCATTGTGGATCGCCACCGCGCCCGCCGCCGCGCCCAGGCACCCCAAGCCATAATGGTCATCCACCGGATTGAGAGCCTTGGCATGGATCATCGCCAGTCGCCCGGCAGCATCCTCGCGCAAATAGCGCACATCCTTCTCACCCGCCCGGTAGCGATAGGCCACCGGCCAGCCCTGCCCATCCTGCTCGATCGTCACCCGATCCGGCCGCAACGTATAAAGGCTCGCCAGCCGCCCATCCGGCCCCAGCCCAATCTGCACATAGCCATTGCCATGCAGCAGCACATGCGCCGCCAATGTCTCGACAAGCCCCTGCCCGCCCTCACCGCAGGAGATCAAATCCAGCGCCGCCTGCGCATCATCGGGCGCCGTCGCCGTGGCAATCAAGGCCGCGCTCCCCGCCGCCTCACTCACCAGCCGCAGCGCCCGCTGCGCCACCGGATTGGCCAGCATCGCCGCCTTGATCTGCGTATCATAACCCTGCGGCCACGCCCCCGCGCCCGACCAGTTCATCGCAAACCAAGCCCGCGCCAAAGGCGGCCGCGCCGAACCCGGCGCCGCCTTGCGTCCAAACCATTTCATGAGGTGTCTCCGAGAGAGGTAAGAAATTGGGACAGTGCCCATGCCGACCCCCTGAACAGGGGATAGCTGAGCGGTGCAATCCTTCTAAAGCCGGGCACATCGCCGCGTTTTTAGGCAGCCGCCCTTCGCTCATCAGAGCCGGTCGCTGCAGGGTTAGGGGACATCATGACTGCGTTGAATCTGAAGCGTTTTGCTACGAGCCTCATTCTGGGTGCATCCCCGCTATTGGCCCTGTTTGCGGCCACACCCGCATCCACCAAGGTGATGTCAGCCACCTTCACGACGACATTGACGCACGGCGTCGACTACACATCCTATTTCAGTAGTCCCGGCGTCACGGCGCTCGCAGGGCAGCCAATCGCCATCGAGTTCATTTATGATACCAGCCTGGGGCTCGACACCTCCACATCCACCCTGCTGCAACGACGGGGCGGAACGGATTTCACTGCCGATCTCTTCATCCTCGGCACCACCGTGACCATCGGCGGCACATCGCTGGGCATCCAGTCCCGCGATCAGCAGATCTGGAATGTCGTACCGTCAGCAAACCAATATGACACAGGGTCCTATGGCTTCTCCACGGATGACAAGGTGTATCAGGTTGGCGGCGTGACGGGCGCCCTGGCCTCGCGTGACAGCGTCGCAGTCAGCGGCTCGGGCAAGGGCATCAGCGCCGATCTGACCAAAGAGGGCAGCTATGCACTCACATCGGTCAACGCCATAATCTTCCTCACCGAGTTCAAGCCACCCTATAACTGGACCGATGCGCGCTATAACGTCACCGCAAATGGGTCGGGTCCCGGCACATTGGTCGTGCGGGAAGTCAATGCAGTCGCGGCAGTGCCAGAGCCCGCCACCTGGGCCTTGATGCTCCTCGGCTTCGGCGCGGTTGGCGGCACAATGCGGGGACGCGCCAGCAGAACCCGGCGCATGGAGCATATCGCCAGCGCATGACATTGAAGGGCGGCGCGCAAGCGCCGCCACCCCCTCAAGCCGCAATCAACCCCAGCCCCACGCCCTTCACCGCCGCAGATGTCCGGTCGGAAACCTCCAGCTTCTCATAAATCCGCCGCATATAAGTATCCACCGTCCCCGGTGAGATGGCGAGTATCTCCGCAATCACGCCATTGCTCTTGCCGCGCGCCACCCAATCGAGAATTTCCTTCTCGCGCGCAGAAAGCTGCCGGTCGCGCGTCCCCTCATCGGCAAATAGCGCGCAGATGCGCAGATGCGCCGCCTGCGCCACAAAATGCAGCGTCGTCAGGTGCCCGGCGCTCACGTCCGTCCCCTTTTTCATCTTGCCCAGCCCCACCACCGCATTGCGATTGTTCGGGCCAAAGCAGGGCAGCGAAAAGCCCTCGCCAAAACCGATTGCCCGCATCGCTTCAAGGAACTCGCGCTCCTCGATGGTCAGCTCCATCGTGCCCCACATTTGTGTCCAGTTGATCGGCACGCCAGCCATGAGCGCAACCCGTGGAATGATGTCCACCCGCTGGAAATCATAGGAGCAATAAAGCTCAAGTTCCGCTTTTGAGAAACCGTGCTGCAAAGGTGCGGTCGCAGGCAGATGCGTCCCCGCGCGAACCCAATAATAGGTCACGCCCGCAAAGCCCTGACGGCCCATATAACGGGTCATACGCCGCCACAGCAGTGGCAGCGTTCGGGACTTCGCGATCTTCTTTAATATGTCTTCCACCCGGGCTTCTCCCGTCGGCGTCAGCGACATTTCATGCTCAGCTTTTCCTGTCTAAAAAGCAAGTGAATTGGGTGGGCGAAACCCCCGCCCCTTCTAGGGTCTTCAAAGCTGGCGCAACTGCGCGCGGGGCGTGCGCGTCAGCAGCAACTCGGTCAGGCTCCACACCAGCGCATCGGCGCGATCAGGCGACCGCCCCGGCCCCTCATAACCGCCATTCACGATCATCCCACAGAGCTGGTCTTCCAGCGCGCTCAACATGCCGAGATGCTTCACCCGGCCTGCCTCATAAGCCGCAGCAATCGGCTCGGCCCGCGCGCTTTTGCCACGTGAGGCATGGACGAGGCGCACCGGCAAAGCAATGTCAGCTGCCTTGAGCACAGCACCGACCATCTCACCACCATTATTCGCCTCGGCGATAATTCTGTCGATATTCCAACGCTCTGCCACATGCGCAACCGCCCGCGCCCAGCGCTGCGGGCTCGCCCGCTCCACTGTCGCATCCTCCAGTACGAGTGCAATGCCAGCGCGATCCAGCGCCGCCACGATGATCCCGCACGCATCGCCATTGGAGCCCGCCGGGGGATCGACGCCAATCACGATGCGCGCAAATTCCGCCTGCTCCGGCACCGCGCCCACCACCCGGCACCCATCCAGCATATCCCGCGTCCACAGCGCGCCTTCATGGTCGAGCAGCAGCTCGCCCTCCAGCTCCTGCCGCCCCAACCGCGTGCCTTTAAAATCGCGCGCCATCTGGTCGAGGAACACATCCGGCAGCGCCGTGCGATTGTCGCTCGTCCGTCCCCGCGTCACCGCCACGCCCGAGTCGCTCACTAGCTTGCGCACCAGCGCCACCGGGAGCGGCGTGGTCGTCGCCACGATACGCGGGCGCGCGCCCAGCCGCAGCCCCATCACCAAATTGTCCCAGGCCTGCACGCCACGCGGCCATTTGCCGACCTCGTCTGCCCAGCCATGGCTATGCTGCGGCCCGCGCAAAGCCTCAGGGTCCGCCGCACCATAAATCGTTGCCCGCGCTCCGTTGCGCCAGGTCAGTTGACGCAGCGCCGGTTGCCAGCGCGGCTGCCAATCCGCAGGCGCAATCGCCAGCAGGCCGCTCTCACCCTCCACCATGATGCTGCGCGCTTCATGCAGGCTCGCCCCCACCAGCGCGATCCGTGCCGTGCCATCGCGCTCGGCGATCATCCGCACCCATTCCGCCCCCGCCCGCGTCTTGCCAAACCCGCGCCCCGCCATGATCAGCCAGGTGAACCAATCCCCTGGCGGCGGTAGCTGGGCTGGTCGCCCGATGAACCGCCAGTCGGAGCGCAGCTGCGCCAGTACCTCCGCGCTCAATCCCTTCAGCCGCCGCTCACGCTCTACAGGCTCCAGCAGGGCAATCTGCTCCAATATGGAGAGCCGTTCGCCACCATCAGTCACCACTGCCAACTTCACCAATTGGGTTGGTCGGCGACGCTAGCAGACGCTCGCGAATTCGGTCCAGCTCACGATCAAGCAGGCCCATCCCCGCAGCGGATGCCCCGTCACCCGATGCCGCTCGCCGATGTTCTTCCACTTTCGATCGATGCGACGCCAAAAGCGCGATGCCGACTGTCAGCGGAAAGCTGTGGATGAGCTTGATGTGTGTCACCTCACCCTTTTCACAGTCATAAATCTTCTCGGTGCGCAGCGTCCCATCACGCACCTGCCGAACCAGATGCATTTCCAGCTCGCCATAACCGCGCTCCAGGGCAACAGCCCAGGCTGCTGAAAATTCTGCGTCCCTCAGCCGGAGTAAGTAGGCGCTCGCGCGTTGCACTTTAACAACGCGCGCGGCCTCGCTCACATTGCAAGTCGTGGCCAGCGCCTCAAGAAACGCGTCTTTGCGCTGCTTCGTCCAGCGCTTGTAGCGGCGCGGACCCGGCTCAACGGCCTCGTCGTCTCGCAGACTTTCACACCCAACGCCGGTTACTGTCCCAGCGCCGCGCACATGACGAAGCACCGCCTCGTCACCCGGACGATCGGTCATGTTGCTTATCCTATGGAAGAGAGAAGTTGGCGGGGCATCCCTAATGCCGCGCCGCCAATCGACTCAGATTGCGATGTTGCTCTTATCTAACCAAAGAGCGTCACGCTGTCAATATAAAAGTGCCAAATCGGTTAAACAGGCTTGAGCGGCCGATACTCCCGCTTGAACACGGCCGAGCGAATGCGCGTATATTGGTTGCCCTCAAACTCATACAGCACGCAGCTGTTGATATAATAGCGGTCGCCCTTGAGCATTGGCCGCACCGCAAAATCCGGCGCATCCATCAGCGCCACAAATTCCGATTCCAGTTCCGCCGCAAGAATATTCCCATCGACAAAACAGTTGCGGATCATGATCTCGCGATGCGTCTCGGTCTTCACTTTGCTGTAGAAATTCACGATCGCATCTCGGCCCACCATCTCGGTGCCATTGCCGATCACCAGCTTGATGTCCGGCGCATAATGCGGCAGCAGCCGCGCCCAGTCATTGCGGTTGAAGGCGTCCATATAGTCGCGAAAGCGCTCTTCCTGTGTCATGCGGCGTCCTTCCGTGGCGGGCTGAACCGGGCCGAGCGGATTCGCGTGAAGCGGCCTGCGACAATGTCATACATGGCAAAGTTCACGCTCTGCCGCCTGTCCCCCGCCACCATCGCGCCGGTCGGCATATCCGGCCAGTCCTTATGCGCCACCAATGTGGTGCGGATCTCGGCAAGAATGTTCGCGCCATTCGCTGCCCCCACAAAGGTCAGCAGCTCCACCGTCTCATGCAGATGCTCCCGCACGCCCTTGTAGAAAGTTAGCACCGCATCGCGCCCAACTAGCGTCGCCGCCTGCCCGTGGAACTTCACATCATCGGCATAATAAGCGCCATAGCCCGCAGAATCCCCGCGGTTGAACGCCGCCAGATAAGCCTCGAACCAGGGCTGCAATGCGGCCTGAATGGCATTTCGCTCCGGCACGCTCGTCTCTCCCGATCCCGCTGGAACCGCCGCCCATGCAGCCGAGCCGCCCAGCCCCACCAGAGCCGCCGCCGCCATAAAGCCACGGCGGGAAGTGGAGGTCAGCGGGCGGGTGTCATCATCTCTCACAGCGCATCCTCTCCACCCCCTCACCGGCGAGTTGTTGATTTCTCACTATTGATAACGGACACCCCGTCCACTGACAAGCATCATGCCATATCAGGCGTCTCAACCCCCGCACTCTTGCTACCAAAGCGCGCAAACAGCGTCGGCAGCACGAACAGAGTCAGCAAGGTGGCGGAGATCAACCCGCCAATCACCACCGTCGCCAGCGGCTTTTGCACATCGGCGCCCGCCCCATGCCCAAAGGCCATCGGCACAAAGCCCAGCGAGGCCACCAGCGCCGTCATCGCCACCGGACGCAGGCGCACCAGTGCGCCTTCCCGCGCTGCCGCAGCCCGGTCCAGCCCACGCGCCATCAAATCCTTGATGGCCGAGAGCATCACCAGACCATTGAGCACCGCCACGCCGGAAAGCGCGATGAAGCCCACCGCCGCCGAGATGGAGAAGGGCATCCCCCGCAGCAACAGCGCCAGCACCCCACCCACCAGCGCCAGTGGCACGCCAGTGAACACGATCAGCGCATCCCGCACAGACCCCAACGCGCCATAGAGCAGCAGCATGATGACCGCGAAGCAGATCGGCACGACAACCGCGAGCCGCGCCCTTGCGGACGCCAGATTCTCGAACTGCCCGCCCCACTCAAGATAGATGCCCGGCGGCATCTTCACATCCTTGGCAATCTCAGCCCGCGCATCCGCGACCACGCCGCTGATATCGCGCCCGCGCACATTCACCTGCACCACAACGCGCCGCTTGCCATTTTCGCGGCTGATCTGGTTCTGCCCGTCCACAATCTCGATGTTCGCCACGGTCGACAGCGGCACAAAGCCCCCCTGCGCCGTCGGCACCGGCACCTGCGCAATCGCAGTCAGGTCAGAGCGCGCACTCTCCGGCAAACGAATGATCACCGGGAAGCGCCTGTCTCCCTCGAAGATCATGCCAGCCTCACGCCCGCCAATCGCCGCCGCGACCACATCCTGCACATCGCCCGCCGTCACGCCCACCAGCGCCATCGCACTTCTGTTCGGGCGAATGTCGAGCATCGGCAGCCCCTCAGTCTGCTCCACCCGAATATCTGTCGCGCCCTCTATCTCCCGCAGCACGGCGGCAATCTGATTGGCCGTCGCATTCATCTGCGCATAATCATCGCCAAACACCTTGATGGCGACATCACCGCGCACACCGGCAATCAGCTCGTTGAAGCGCATCTGGATCGGCTGGGTGATTTCATACACATTGCCCGGCAGCAGCGAGAGCCGCTTCTCCAGCCGCTCGACAAATTCCGCCTTGGGCAGATCAGGGTCGGGCCACTGGTCACGCGGTTTGAGGATCACGAAGGTATCGCTCACATTCGGCGGCATGGGGTCAGAGGCAATCTCCGATGTGCCCGTGCGCGTGAAGGCAAATTCCACCTCCGGCTCCTTGGTGATCGCCTTCTCCACCTGGAAGTGCATTTTCTGCGCCTGATCGATGGAGATGCCGGGGATGCGGATGGCCTGCACCATCACATCGCCCTCATCGAGCTGCGGCAGAAAATCCTGGCCCAATGTGGTGAACGCCACCGCACCCAATGCCAGCGCACCAACCGCAACGCCCAGCGTCGCGCTCGGTCGACGCATGGCTTTGTCGAGGCCCGGCTGGTAGCGACTGCGCAGCCACAGCACGATCTTGCCCTCTTTCTCCTCGACCCGATTACTCAGCCAGATCGCAATCGCCGCTGGCACAAAGGTCAGCGACAGGATGAACGCAAAGATCAGCGCAATGATCACCGTCAGCGCCATCGGCTCAAACATCTTGCCCTCAACCCCCGTGAAGGTCAGCAAAGGCGCGAAGACGAGAATGATGATCGCCTGCCCATAAACCGATGGCCGGATCATTTCGCGCGCAGACGCCGCCACAATGCTGAGCCGGTCCTTCAGCGGCAGCACATCCTCTCGGCCATGCTGCGCCTCACCCATCCGCCGCAGCGAATTCTCCACGATGATCACCGCCCCATCCACGATGAGGCCAAAATCGAGCGCACCAAGGCTCATCAAATTGGCAGAAACGCCCGCCTGCAACATGCCGATGCTGGTCAGCAACATGGTGATCGGGATCACCAGCGCCGCAATCAGCGCCGCGCGGAAATTGCCCAGCAGCGCAAACAGCACCACAATCACCAGCAACGCACCCTCGGCAAGGTTGCGCGCAACGGTCACGATGGTCGAATTGACCAGCTCAGTCCGGTTGAGCACCGGCTTCACGATCACATCGACCGGCAGCGAAGGCCCAATCGCCTCCAACCGCTCGGAAACGCCCGTCGACACGGTCCGGCTATTCTCGCCAATCCGCATCACGGCAGTGCCTATCACCACCTCGCGCCCATTTTCAGAAGCTGATCCCATGCGCAGGCCCTGCCCCGTGCGCACCTGCGCCACCTGGCTCAGCATGATCGCCGTGCCTTCGCGCGTCGCAATCACGGTGCGCGCCAGCTCGTCCGCTGTGCGAATGCGGCCATCGGCACGAACCGAAAGCCCCTCGCCATTGCGATTGACCACGCCCGCACCCGCGCTCGTATTATTGCGCTCCAACGCGGTTGAGAGGTCCTCCAGCCTGATCTTCATCGCCGCCATGCGCTGAATATCCGGCACCACCAGATATTCCTTGGTGTAGCCGCCCAGCGAATCGATGCCCGCCAGTCCTTCCGTGGATTTCAGCAGTGGCGCGACGATCCAGTCCTGCACCGTGCGCAAATAGGTCGCCTTGTCCGCCTCGGTGATCAGATGATCGCCCTCGGGCGTGATATAGCTGTCATCGGGCTGCAGCCCCGGCTCACCGGCCTTGTGGTTCACCCGGTCAAGTTCACGATACTCGACCGTCCACATGAAGATGTCGCCAAGCCCCGTCGCGACCGGCCCCATCTCCGGATTGGCCCCCTCCGGCAAATCCTGCTCGGCCATGCGCAACCGTTCGGAGACCTGATTGCGCGCAAAATAAATGTCGGCGCTCTCATCGAACACCGCCGTAATCTGCGCAAATCCATTGCGGCTGATCGACCGTGTATGATCCAGCCCCGGAATACCCGCGAGCGCCGTCTCAATCGTAAAGGCAACCTGCTTCTCCACCTGATCGGGCGAGAGCGCGGGCGCGAGAACGTTGATCTGAACCTGATTATTGGTGATGTCGGGAACGGCATCGATAGGCAATCGCTGGAGCGCGAACACCCCTGCAATCGCGGCGACAAGGGTCAGCAGCAGCACAAACCAGCGCCGCTCGACCGAGAAGTTCACAATATGGGCTATCATGGCTCAATGCTCGTGCTGCGCTGCGCTCTTGCCGAGTTCGGCTTTGAGCGTGAAGCTGTTGGTCGAGGCGATGCGCTCATCACCGGTGAGGCCAGCGGTGACGATCACCTGGCCACCATTGCGGCGCCCAAGCGTCACCGGCACCGCGTTGAAGCCGGTGCCGGTCCGCACGAACACATGCGGCTTGTCCTCGATCATCTG
>CAMLFF010000067.1 GCA_946479185.1 uncultured Sphingobium sp. | reverse complement strand
GTCTCGGCGACCACGGCATCGCGGAACACCAGCCAGGCCGCGGCAAGATTGCGCATCGCCTCGGCATTGAGCCCTTCATTCACCTGCGGATCGATCGTGCGCACATGCTCAAATGGCGATGCCCCATCGGCCGCCCAGCGGCGCGGCATAGCAAGATCGTCGACAAGGTCACGGCCCAGCGACAGCCGCACATTCTTCCACTGCGCGCGCAACATGGGCAAATAGCGGCGGCCAAGCAGCAGGCTATCGAGCACCAATGGCGCGGCGAAGGCGCCCCGTTGCGTGATCGTATAGCCACCATCGATCCGCTTGCGGAAGGAGAAGTCCGGCGCGCCCACGGCAATGTCGCTTGGGCCATCCATGGGCGCGGTGCGCACGACCGATGCCACCAGCGGCAGCGTCGGCAACATCACATCGAGATTGGCGAGGAAGCGTCGCGACCACATGCCGCCTGCCAAAATGACATGCTCACAGCGAATTTCGCCAAGCTCGGTCATCACGCCACTCACCCGACCTGCCGTCATCGAGAGGCCACGCACCGCGCATTGCTCGAGGATGACCGCACCCTTCGCCATCGCAGCAGTGGCGATCGCGCTTGATGCCAGCAGAGGCTCTGCGCGTCCATCGGATGGCGTGTAGATGCCCCCTGCCCAGCCGCCGGTTCCACCGGGCACCAGCCGGTCGATGTCCGCAGGCGCGAGCAGCCGGGAGTCGAGCCCCGCGTCGCTGATCGCATCCAGCCAGGCGCGATGTCCCGCCATCTCGGCATCAGAACGGCATAGGTACATGATGCCAGCCTGCCGGTAGCCCACATCGGCTCCAACCCGCTCCGGCATCGCGGACCATAAGCGCTCGGATGCCATAGCGAGGGGCAGATCATGCGCCTCGCGGCCCATCTTGCGGATCCAGCCGAGATTGCGCGATGATTGCTCGCCCGCAATCCGGCCCTTCTCCAGCAGCACCACGGGAACGCCGCGCTCGGCGAGGGTCAGCGCAGCCATCAGGCCAACGATGCCCCCGCCGATCACCACCACCGTCGTCGCATCGGGATGGCGGTCGGAAGTCTCTACCGGAGTGATCGTTGGAGCCACTATATCTACCTTTGTTGGTCCTCTTTGCCGTCAGAGGGTGATCGTGATTTCTTGGACATTCGCCTTGGCAGCGCCGCGATAGGCGGTCACTTCAATCTCCACCTTGAACTCGGGCATGCCAAGTGGTGGGCTCGTCAGTGTCAGGGTCGGATTGATGCCGCGCATCTTGTCAGCATAGGCGCCCATCACCGCATCGATATCCTGCGGGAACTGGACGAACACACGCGCCGCAATGACATCGTCGATCGACGATCCAACCGCAGCCAGAGCGGCATCGATGTTGGCGAGGACTTGCAACGTCTGCTCGGCGGGATCTTCCGGGATCAGCTTGGTGCGCGGATTGCGGCCAGCCGTGTTGGACACGAAGATGAGATTATCGACGGCGATCAACCGTGAATAAGCGCCGCGCTCCTCTGCAGGAGAGCCGGTTTTGACTTTGACGATATCGGTCATGGTTGACCTCCTAAAAAAGCGTGCAGGGAATGGCGGCGAATTATCGCAGCGCGGGCTGGTCCCAAAGATTCAGGCTTACCCCGATGCCCTTCTCGACGGCATTGCGGTAAACCACCGTGCCCCAGGCAACGTCCTCGACCGGCATGCCGCCCACGGACATGATGATGATCTCGTCCTCATCGCGGCGCCCGGGCGCTTCGCCTGCGACGATCTTGCCCAGATCCTCGATCTGGTCATGCGTGATGCGGCCCTCATCGATCAGGTCGAGGAAACGGATCCCGACGACAGGCACATTGCGATGCACCGGCTTGGGATTTTCCTCATACCAAGCCTCGTAGAGACCCGGATTATCGAGCACCTTGCGGATCTCGGGCGCTTCCATGCCCTCATCGATATTGGTGAGCGATGGCATGGAGAGGAAAGTGCCGGGGCTCACCCATTCGCGCTTCACCACCGGATAGATCGATGGGTCGCCAATCGCGCCCGACTGGCAGAAGGTGACGATATCGGCGTTGCGCACGACTTCTTCGAGCGTATCGACGATCTGGATGGTGGTGATCTGTGGATAAGTCTCCGCGATCCATGTCTGGAAGGCGGCGAGACTATCAGCCCCACGCCCCTTTACCTTCACCGTGCCGATCAGCGGGCACACCGCCATGAATGCGGCGAGCGATGTCCGCGCCATGACGCCCGGGCCGAGAATGCCGACCACTTTGGAATCCTTGCGGGCAAGGTGCCGCGCGCCCACGCCCGGAACCGCGCCCGTGCGATAGGCCGAGAGGAGATTGGCCGACATGAAGGCCAGCGGCGCGCCCGTATCGGCATCGTTGAGCACAAACGTCAGGATCGAGCGCGGCAGGCCCTTCTCCCGATTGGCGATGTTCGAGCCATACCATTTCATGCCAGCCGTCTTGAAGCGCCCGCCAAGATAGGCAGGCATCGCCATGAACCGGCGATCTGGGGTGGGCTTGGGCATATCTGGAAACGGCGAATCCTCAGGAAACACCACGACCGAGCCATGCGAATTATTGCTCGGCCCGGCCATCCGGTAATCGCCATGATAAAGGAGTGCGAACATCTCCTCCATCGTGTCCACGCAGGCGGCCATGTCGGTCACACCGGCCCGGATCATGTCTTCCTCGGACAAGTAAAGGAAGTCGATCCGCGTTGAAGTCGTCATAGTCCCCGTCATCTTTTCATTCCAGCGTCAGTGCCGCGCTTGTGCGGCCGGTTTTTGTCGTTGTTCATTGTCTGGTTGGGAGCGCTCTGCGCCCTCCTCAAATCCGTTCAGTCACGGCCATAATGTTTTGCGAGCGCCGCAATCGCATCCGGACCCAGGGTTTCAGGCATTGATGCCGCCATCAAAGCGCCCGGAGCGTCGTCCGCATGGTAACCGCGCTTGCCTGTCCGGAAGTTGACCAGCTGCTGAGCGATGTAGGTGCGATCGAGCCGGTTGAGCGCTGGCGCCTGCATATCGGCATTTCCCTCGCCATTGGCTCCGTGGCAGGTCGCGCAGGTCGGGAGGATGTCGGCAATCGCAGTGGGCACTGTGCGGCTGGCCACAGGGGTAGCGGCAAGCTTGGGCAATCCAGCGATGTAGGTGACGACCGCCTTCACGCCATCGGCACCGGGAATAGCTGTCGCGCGGCCAACCATCGGGAAGCCGTGCGCATCATCCATCCTGCCGCGCTTGCCCTCGCGGAAGTTGGTGAGCTGGCGGACCAGATAATCGGAATCCTGCCCGGTCAGGTTCGGCGCATACATATAGTCGAGCCCCTGGCCGTCATTGCCATGACACCCTGCGCAAGTGGTGAAGATGGCCTTGCCCGCGCTCTTATCGACCAGTTGCTTCAAGCCAGGAGCAGCGCTCGCCGCCGCTTTGCCCGCCGAAACATCGACGCTCTTATCGCCCTGAAAGGCCAGCAGAACCTTGCCGCTATCGATAAATTCCTCAAAGCTGACGATCTTGCCGTCCCGAACCTTGAAGACATGGACCAGATCCGCCTTGTAGCGGATGCCAGTGGCGCGAACGGTGCTCTCTTCCGTGCCGGGCACGGCCACGGTGTCGCCCGTCACGATATAGCCGAACTGGGTCGCCACCGGATTGTCGAGGGTCTCGCCCACCTTCGCGAAGAAATCGGCAACGCCCGCAGGCCCATGCCGCGTGCCGCCAAAGGGCAACTGGCTGGCCGGGCCATAATAGGTCCAGGTCGCATCCTTTGCGATCAGCCGCTCCAGCGCCGCCATGTCCCCATGCTCGAACGCTTCGTACAATTGATGAACGACGCTCGCAGGATCAGTGGCGGTCTTTTCCGCAGTCAGCGCTTTCCCACCGGCAACACCTGAAAAGAGCAACAGGGCCGCAAGCAGACCGGCTTTGGTCGATGGCATCTTCATACGGGTTCCCGGTGCAAAATAGGGGTGCGGAGGATCAGGGCCTTCATCATGACTGGCCGTAGAATCCGTGGAACAGACTCTTGGGATCCCATTGCTTGCGCAGCTTCGCCAGTTGCGCCCAGGCCTTGGGGGAATAGCAATCATGAATGTCCTCAGGCCGCCCTTCCTGATCCATCTCGTTGATGTAGCTGCCTTTTGAGACGGCCTTGAGTTGCTTGAAAACCTTCAGGCAATAGGCGCGGCTTGCCGCTTCCTGCGCGGGTTCGTCCCACTCCAGATAATAAGCCACGTAGAAGCGACCAATCCGCGAACAGGCTGCGTCGGGCATCGTGTTGGTGCCCATATAAAGCACCACCGGCGTGCCACGCGGCGCGGGGCAATCTGGAATATGCCGCTTGAGGATCGCAATCGCGTCCATAGGGCGATCGGTCCAGATGCTGTCACCCATCCAATAGCCCTGCGGGAAGCCAGCCTCATTATCGCTATAATAGCGATCGAAACTGCCCGCGCGGTCCTCGAGCTTGTCGAGCGCGCGGGCGATCAGCGGATCGCGCTGGAGCAGTGCCAGCTTGCGCCGCCCTTCCGCTTCGCTGACAGCAAAGGCGTTGACGTCCAGATAGATGCGCTGGCGCTCCTCGACCGGCGCATCATGAGCGACGCCTGGCAAGGCAGCGACCGAATAGAGCACCTCGACGTCCTTATCGAGTTGCGGGACAATCTCATCCATCAACCGCGTGACGGCATCCAGCTCCGTGAAGGCGAAGGTATAGGTCGCACCCCAAATGACCTTGGGCGCATCGAAGCATTGGAGGTGGAAGCGCACGACCACGCCGAACAGGCCAGGCCCACCCCCGCGCACCGCCCAGAAGAGGTCGGCATTCTCACTCTCGCTCGCGCGCAGCAGGCGACCGTCTGCCATGACGACATCCACGGCCTTGACCGCGAATACGCTCATGCCCTGCGACCAGGCATTGGTGTTCATGCCAACGCCGCCGCCCAGCAGAAAGCCGCTGATCGGGACCGTGCCGCAATGCGCGCCCGGAAAGGCGAGATCATCCGTCGCCAGTCGCTCCGCCAAGCCACGCGAAAACACGCCAGGGCCGACGACCGCGAGCTTTGCCGCCTTATCCACCGCAATGCCATCAAGGCGGCTGATATCGATGAGCATCCCCTGATCGCGCAAGAAGCAGGCCGCCATGCTATGGCCACCGCAGCGCGTCGCGACCTTCATCCCCGCAGCCGCAGCGAAACGCACGGCTTCCTGCACATCCTCGATGCTCTCGACCTGCACGATCATATCCGGGCGACGGTCTGCCTTGGCGCGCTGCCAGATCATCGCCTGGCGCCACACCTCGTAATTTTCATCATCCTTGACGATAACCGTCCCAGCGATCCGCGCCTGCAAATCGGCGGCTGCGGTTCCTGTCAGAGGAGCAGCGAACCCTGCCGCACCGGCAAGCCCTGCCACCACCGGAACCGCCAATGTGCTCGCCTTCAGGAAACGACGTCTCGACCAAAGCGCTAAGTGGGACATGATTGCTCCGGATGTTCTGTCCAGAACCTATAGAAACAGCCCTCGCCTCAATACAACGGCCACGCCCCCTCCAGTTGTTGCGTATGCGGCAACATCTGTGAACGCGCCGCCCACCGATATATTCGCCGTTCGCGTACGTGAAACAAACATTGGCCAATCGCGGGCAAAACCTTTAATCATCAGGCGCTACAACGGTGGAATTGCGGCACGATGAAACTGCATCGCCGCGAGAGGAGAGAGAGATGGACCTATCGCATCACCTTCTGCTCGATCTTTACGGGTCGGTGGAATGTGAGGCGCGCTGGACGCCGATGCTGGACCAGCTCTGCAATGTGATGGGGATGCGCAGCGCCGTCGCGCAAATATTCGATGACGAGCTTGAGACCGGCCATGCTCAATGGACCGTCCGCGACACCTCCTCTCTCGCGCTGGCGGCGATTCATGACAGCTGCGTAAACAAGCCAGACAATCCTCGCCTGATCTTTCACACAACCACATGGGTTGATACCGAGATTAGCAGCGATCAGCGCCTGTTTGGTGCGTCCAACCCCATGCTCGGCGTGCTGCGCCAACGCTTGCGACAGGTCGATCTTGGCGATGCAATCTGGGCAACGTTTCCGATCAACAACAGGCGCCATTTCACGCTGGTGCTTCATCGCCACACGGATGATAGGCGAGACCTTGAGCAGAGCGAAGAGCAGTTCCTCAACATACTGCTGCCGCACCTCAAGCAGAGTGTTCAACTCAATCGCGGATTTTCTGAGCTGGAAAGGCGCAGCAACAATTTTGAGGCGGTGCTCGACAAGGTGCGCACCGGCCTCATCCTATGCGGTGCCGATCTCGACGTGGACTGGTATAACCGCGCGGCAGGCAAGATGATCGAGACATCCACTACGCTGAGCCTTGCCCATGGCCAATTATGGTGCGGCAGCCCGGCGGCAAGCGGCCGATTGCGGACCCTCGCAGCCGCGGTGGCGCGTGGGGATCAGCCAAGCGCAACGCTCGCGCTCGGTGACAATGCCGATGATCTCGTTCACATCCGCATTACGCGTATCGATCCGGCTCAAACTGATCGCGCCTGGCGCGCTGATGCCCAGATCGCGCTTTTCCTGTCCCACTCAGCCGACGTGCCGCACTTCGATGCTGCCGATGTCGCCTCGCTCTTCTCCCTCACCCCCGCCGAGGCGCGCCTTGCCGGGGCCATAGCAACGGGCGAGACGCTGGCCGATTTTGCCGAGCGGCGCGGTATTTCGCTTGGCACCGCGCGCATTCAGCTCAAGCAGGTGCTGGCCAAAACTGCATCGGGCCGGCAAGCGGAACTTGTGCGCAAGCTTTGCAGTTCCGCTGTAGCCTCGCTCACGCAGGCCTAGAGGCGCCCTATCCCATATGGGAGATGCGCCCGCGCGCCTCCTGCCCCACCATCACCGCTGTAGAGTGACGTTCAAAGTTCGCTCATTCGAGGTGAGGATTGGAAGAATGGCAGTTCAATTTAGACTATGCGCGCTGGCCTTTGGCCTTGCCATGAGCGCTGCCCCGGCATCCGCGCAGCAGGTTTTGCCCCCGCAATTGGTCAGCGGTGCGCCATCGGAGGTGCCCGTCGCGATCCAAACCCTGCGCTGGCATATGCTCGATAACAATGTCAGTTCGCTCGCGTTTCGCAGCATGGATACGCTGTTCACCACGCGCACAGTGGCGCGCGCAGGCAGCGTTGCGGTGCTGCCCCGCGCCGATCATGCGCTCGATTTCAATTATGACTTCGAGGGAAAGAGCTATTCGGCGCAGCAGTTCCTTGAGCGCACCTACACCAATGCCCTGCTGGTGATGAAGGACGGCAAGATCGTCAGCGAAATTTATCGCAACAACAGCAATGATCGTACCCGCTTCATGGGCTGGTCGATGACCAAGTCAGTCACCTCCGTGCTTGTCGGTCGCGCGCTGGAAGAGGGGCGGATCAAATCGCTGGACGACCCGATCACCAATTATCTGCCGGAGCTCAAGGGCGGCGGCTATGATGGCACCTCGGTTCGCCACATCCTCCAGATGCGCTCGGGCGTGGACTATGAGGAGCGCTACGACTTCGCCAATCCCGGCACAGCAGCAACGAACCATATCAATGCGCTGGTGAAGAATGTCGCGCGCTTTGCCGATGCCGCGCGCACGATCAAACGCCTTCATGAGCCGGGCAAGGTCTTCCAGTATAAGACGCTGGATACCGCCGTGCTGGGCTGGCTCATCGAGCGGGTCACTGGCACCAGCGTCGCCGCTTACACGGCGCAAACGCTCTGGGAGCCGCTCGGGACTGAGTCCGATGCCTTCTACATCATGGATGGTGCGCCGGGCGTAGGCCGCGAGTTTAGCGGCGCCGGGTTCAACGCAACACTGCGCGATTGGGCGCGCTTTGGCCTGATGATGATGAACAAGGGCACCGCCAATGGCCATCAGATCGTTTCGCGCGATTGGGTCGAGACGTCCACGGCGCCTGCAGCGACGGAAGACGCATCCGGCGGCTATGGTTTCCAGTGGTGGACGATGCCCAATGCGCCTGCTTATTCGGCCATCGGACTGCAGGGGCAATATGTCTTCGTCGATCCGCTGACGCGCACCGTGGTGGTTAAGCTCAGCTACTTCCCGCCCGGCCCCGGTGATCGCGAATCCGCTGAGACATCGGCTTTTCTGGCGGCCGCATGCGCCTGGAAGCCACGCTGAAAATCATAAACGACAACCATAAAATATCAGGGAGAATGAGAATGAGGGGATTTCTGAAAGCGGTGTCTTTGGGCGCGCTTGTTTACGGCCTTGCCACACCTGCTGCCGCGCAGGATGTGGCCGGAGCGCAAGCCGAGGAAGGGCTGGCCGACATCGTCGTCACCGCCCAGCGGCGCACCGAGCGCCTGCAGAATGTCGCGATATCCGCCACCGCGCTCGATAGTGCGGCGCTCGCGAAGAATTCTGTGACCAACCTGGCTGATTTGCAGACCGCCGCCCCTGCCCTCACGATCAGCAATGGCGGCATCGTGCAGACGGTCAACATTCGCGGCATCGGCCTTGCCAGTGACTCGCCCAATGTGACTGCGGGCGTCGCGACCTATGTCGATGGTCTGTTCCAGCCGCCCATCGTGCAGGCCAACAGCTTTTACGATCTTGCCAGCGTGGAAGTGCTGCGCGGTCCGCAAGGCACGCTCGTCGGCAGCAACTCGACCGGCGGCGCGATCTTCATCAATTCGCGCAACCCGGATCTGAATGCTGGCCTGGGTGGCTATGCCGACCTCTCCTATGGCAACTTCAACACGGTCGCTACGGAAGCGGCGTTGAACCTGCCGGTTTCTGCCGACTTTGGCTTGCGCGCCGCGGGCTTTTATCGCCGCAACGACAGCTATTATAATGATGTTGGCCCGTTCGATAATGATGCGGGCAAGCTTGAGGAATTTGGCGGTCGCATCACAGCGCTTTGGCAGCCCGGCAGCTTCCAGGCGATCGCAAAGGTGCAGTTTAACGATCGGGACACCGGCGGCTATGCCTATCGGCCAATCCCCGGCACAACCTTTGCGCCCTTCCGCGTCGGCGACATCCGGACGCTTAGCTTTGACGAGGAAACCGGCAATCGCGATCTCGCCTTCATGGCCAGCCTGGAACTGCGGCAGGAACTGGCAAACGGGATCACGATCCGCTCGCTCTCCGGCTACCAGAATAAGCGCATCAAAAATCTCTATGACGTTGATGCGTCGCAAGCCCCGCTGACTGCGGGCGGTGACATCAGCCAGGATTATTTTGCGGGCGAGCGGCAATATAGCCAGGAAATCAACATCATCTCGCCCACGGATGGCGCGTTCGACTGGATTTTGGGCGCCTATTTCCAGCGCAATAACATCAAGGTCCGCATCTATGAGGATCAGGGTGGTTTCCCGACGGACATAACCCCGGACAATGAGCGCACCACCACGGGCTTCTTCGCGCAGGGCAATTATCAGCTTTCCGAGCAGTTGGAAGTTCAGCTCGGCGGCCGCTACTCGACCTACAAGGCCACTGGAACCGGTAGCGTCACCATTGGGCGGGGCATTCCTGGCTTTCCACCGGAGGGCGCCATTGTCGCGCCTTTAGCTGGCTCCCACAAAGATGCTCGCTTCACCGGTAAAGCAGCGATCAACTGGAAGCCGAATGAGGATAATCTCGTCTATGCGCTGGTTGCGCGCGGCTACAAGCCAGGCGGCTTCAACTCCACAACGTCCGAGTTCGATCCAGAGACGGTGATGAGCTATGAGCTGGGGTGGAAATCAAGCTTCCTGAACAATCGCATCCGCACCCAGCTCAACGCTTTTTATAATGATTATAAGGGCTTCCACGCCAATATTACGGAACCCAGCACGGGCTTTTCCGGCGTGGACAATATCTCATCCGCCAAGATCAAGGGCATTGAAGCGCAGATTCAGGCAAAGCTTGGCAACTTCGGCTTTGATGCGAGCGCGGCTTATATCGATTCAGAACTGGCCAGCGTGACCTTCGTCAATGCGCGGAACGGCCTGCCAACGGGCACGTTGGGGCCGCAATGCCCAGTCGGCACCGACTCAGCACCGCCCTTCTGCTTCGATTATAATCCCTTCATCCAGACGACCGGAACCAGGCCCAATCTGTTTGCGCCCAAATGGACCTACAATATTGGCGCGGATTACCGGTTTGATCTTGGTGGCGACATGACGCTCACGCCGCGTGTGAACTTCTCCTATACGGGCGCGCAATTCACTTATCTCGGCTTCTCGCCAATCAGCGATCGCCTGCCGAGCCGGGGTCTCCTCTCAGCCTTGATCACCTTGCGAGCCGGTGAGTGGCGCGTCGAGGCCTATGGCCGGAACCTGACCGACAAGGAATATGTCTCGGGTCAGTTCGGCATCAACGAATTCTACGGAACGCCGCGTGAATATGGCGTTCGCGTGGGTGTGAACTTCTAAAAGGCCGAGTCCGGCAACCGATCGGGGCGGCGCATGCCGTCCCGGTCAGGCCGTTCTGAAACGCGGCATCAACAAGAAGAGCGTTGCCGGGACAACCAGCAGCACAGCGGCGCAAATCAATGCTGCCTGATATCCACCGGTCAAATCCGCCAGCTTGCCCATCCATAATGGGCTTGTCCCTGCCGCCACGCTGAACCCGCCATATTGCGCGGCATAGGCCCTGCTATAGGCGGTGATCGAGAAATTGCGTGCCGTGAGAATACCGATCAGGTCGGCCTCAGCGCCCATTGCCGCGCCCAGCGCAATGGCAGCGACCGGCGCCATCGCAGGCCCGCCGAGCGCGAGCGTGATGCACCCGGCGGCGCAAATCATGCAGCTTGCAGCGCCAAGCCATGCTGGCTCCATATGATCCGATAGCCAACCCACGATGATGCGCGTGACGATGACGGACGCGCCGATCAACCCGGCCAGCGCCCCTGCCCGCTGGATCGAGATGCCCGATTCCACTAGCATAGGAACGAAGTGCGGCAGCAAACCTGCAAAGGCGAAGGCCATCGCGCAAAAAGCAGCGAATTGCAGGCGATAGAGGCGCGAGCGGCGCACCGCTGGGTAGCCATCGCTCGCCGCAGCGCCGGTTGCTGTGGATTTGCCGGGCAGGCCGAGCAAGGCTGGCAGCATGCCGACCGCCGCCAACGCCGCCAGCGCGAGGAAGCCCGCACGCCAGCCCTGCTGTGCAATAAGCAGCGCGATCAATGGCGGCACCAGCGCGGCTGCCAGACCAATGCCAACCTGGGTGAAGCCCAGCCCCAGTCCACGGGCGCGATTGAAGGCCGCAGAAACAGCGCGGGTATAGGGCACCGGCGTTGAGGAACCGGTCAGCAAGCCGATGAGCAGCATCACAGCGGCGTAGGCGAGCACGGACTGCACCTGCGAGAGCGCAAGAAAGCCCAAGGACAGCATCAGCGAGCCAAGCGCTGCCATATATTTGGGGCCGAACCTGTCGACGAGCAGGCCCACGATGGGCATCGCCAGCGCCATGCAAATCGTCGAGCCGAAGAAAACCGCGCCAAAGGTGGTGCGAGTGAGCCCGATTTCCTGCGCCAGCGCGGGCGCGAACAGGCCCGAATTATAGGTAAGCAGGCCAGACACACCGAGGCCCACACCGAATGCCGCCGTCAGCACGATCGACCAACCGCGCGCAAACTCGGCGCGAGCGGTTTTAGGCGCGCCCACTTCCTGCTCTGTCATAACTTGTCCTGCCTCAAACCGCCGCGCGTCGCTTCCCAGCCCGGATTCTGGCGAAGGCA
>CAMLFF010000066.1 GCA_946479185.1 uncultured Sphingobium sp. | reverse complement strand
GGCTCCTGCCCCTTTTGCGCGGCATGAGCTTTACGGCTGATATCAACCGCTTGCCAGTGAACATTCTGAGCGCGCCGCAAGCAGAAGTGCAACATGCCTGCCGCGACGGTTGAGTTCGTGATCTTGTCGATCAGGATGAAGCCGCCCAGCGTGTGGTTGTCAGCATAAGCCTCGAACACGACGGGCTTGTCGGTGGTCAGCTCTGCGACGCCGATGGCGTTCAGCTCAAGCGTCTTGGCAGCAAGATGCTCCATCGTATTGACATTGACTTCATATTTCGGCGCCTGAACGGTGGCCGAAACAGTCTGCGTGCCAAGCTTGAGCCAATAGGCGCGGCCAGGCTTGAGCGCCTCGTCGGACATCCACACGATGGTGGATTCGAACTGATCGGCGGCTTGGGGCGGGCTTTCGGCTGAGGCAATCACATCGCCGCGCGAACAATCGATCTCGCCTGCAAAGCAGAGTGTAACCGACTGACCTGCAACGGCTTCGTCCAGATCGCCATCCAGCGTAACGATACGCGTGACGGTGCTGGTCTTGCCCGAAGGCAGCACGCGCACCTGCTCGCCGGGGCGGATGATGCCGCTGGCGATCAGACCGGAAAAGCCGCGGAAATCCAGATTGGGCCGATTGACCCACTGCACCGGCATGCGGAAGGGCTTGGCCTGATAGGCGCTGCTATCGACCTCAACCGTTTCGAGATGCTCCATGAGCGTGGGGCCATCATACCAGGGCGTGTTGGCAGAGGCGGTGGTGATGTTATCGCCCTTGAAGCCGGAAATCGGCATAGCGAGGAAGGACTTGATGCCAATCTCGCGCGCGAAGTCGCCATAATCCTTCACGATTTTGTCGAACACGGCCTGATCATAACCGACCAGATCCATCTTGTTCACGGCCAGTACGATATGGCGAATGCCGACAAGATTGGCCAGATAGCTGTGCCGCCGCGTCTGGGTGAGCACGCCCTTGCGCGCATCGATGAGGATCACGGCGAGATCGGCGGTCGACGCGCCCGTGACCATGTTGCGCGTATATTGCTCATGCCCCGGCGTGTCCGCGACGATAAACTTGCGTTTCTCGGTCGTGAAGAAGCGATAGGCGACATCGATAGTGATGCCCTGCTCGCGCTCGGCGGCGAGGCCATCGACGAGAAGCGCGAAATCAATCTCCTGCCCCTGCGTGCCCATGCGCTTGCTGTCTGCCTCCAGCGCGGCAAGCTGATCCTCGAAGATCATCTTGCTGTCATAGAGCAAGCGGCCAATCAGCGTGGATTTGCCGTCATCCACACTGCCACAGGTGATGAAGCGCAGCAGCGACTTGTGCTGGTGCTGCTCGAGATAAGCGTCGATATCCTGCGCGATGAGGGCTTCGGTCTGGTAGATCGGGGCATCAAGGGTTGTGTCGGCCATCAGAAATAGCCCTCCTGCTTTTTCTTCTCCATGCTGGCATTGCCGCCATCCTTATCGATGATGCGGCCCTGCCTTTCGCTGGTTGTCGTCAGCAGCATTTCCTGAATGACTTCCGGCAACGTGGCTGCCTCGCTCTCGACCGCGCCGGTGAGCGGGTAGCAGCCGAGCGTGCGGAAGCGGATGGAGCGCATCTGCGGCACTTCTCCGGGATTGAGCGGGAAGCGCTCATCATCGACCATCAGCAGCATGCCATCGCGCTCCACTGTGGGGCGGGGCTGCGCGAAATAGAGCGGCACGATGGGGATGCGGTTGAGCTGGATATATTGCCAGATGTCGAGCTCGGTCCAGTTGCTGATCGGGAAGACGCGGATGCTCTCGCCCTTGGATTTGCGGGCATTGTAAAGGTTCCACAATTCCGGACGCTGGTTTTTTGGGTCCCAGCCGTGGCTGGCGGTGCGGAAGGAGAAGATGCGCTCCTTGGCGCGGCTCTTTTCCTCATCGCGCCGTGCGCCGCCAAAGGCGACATCGAAACCATAGAGATTGAGCGCCTGCTTGAGGCCTTCGGTCTTCCACATATCGGTGTGGAGCGGGCCATGATCGAACGGATTGATGCCCTTTTCGAGTGCTTCGGGATTTTGATAGACGAGCAGCTCCATGCCGCTCTCCTGCGCCATGCGATTGCGCAGCTCATACATGGCCTTGAACTTCCAGGTCGTATCGACATGGAGCAGCGGAAACGGCGGCGGCGAGGGGTAGAAGGCCTTGCGCGCGAGATGCAGCATCACCGCGCTATCCTTGCCCACCGAATAGAGCATGACAGGCTTTTCAGCCTCGGCGGCCACCTCACGCATGATGTGGATGCTTTCGGCTTCCAGTCGTTCGAGATGGGTAAGGCTGCGTGTCATTCTTCTATCCTGAGTCCAATTAGGGATCGGCTAGAGACACGCACCCTGTTTCGCGAGCGGCTTTTGCTATTGCCGCCCCTACCAGCGCTTTAGGCTGCCCGCTTACTCCGCAGCTTCAGTCTTTGGCTTGGCTTTCGGCTTGGCGGCAGCCTTGGCCTTGGCGGGCGCCTTGGCTGCAGCTTTCTTCTTGGGGGCTGCCTTGGCTTTTGGCTTGGCCTTGCCCTTCTTCTTGGCGGGCGCAGCGGCGGCGCGGGCGTCGATCAGCTGAGCGGCTTCCTCAAGCGTCAGGGCATCTGGCGCGACGCTCTTGGGGAGCGTGGCGTTGGTGGTGCCATCGGTCACATAGGGGCCGTAGCGGCCTTCCATCACCCGTAGCTCCAGCTCCGTGCGCGGGTGAGCGCCGAGGATCTTGAGCGGTTCTGCGGCCTTGCGTGCGCCGGGGCCGCGATTGGCCGCATCCGCCAGCTTGGCGACGGCGGCGTTCATGCCGGTCTCGAAGATTTCCAAAGTCGAGGACAGGCGGGCATATTTGCCCTCATGGGCCAGATAGGGACCATAACGCCCGAGGCTGGCCATGATCGGCTTGCCCGTTTCGGGATGATCGCCAACCGTGCGGGGCAGCGAGAGCAGCTTCACCGCCCAATCGAAGGTCAGCTCACCATCGGGCAGATCCTTGGGGATGGAGGCGCGCTTGGCTTCCTTGCCCTCGCCCATCTCCACATAAGGCCCAAAACGGCCTGATTTGCGCGTGACGGGAAGGCCGGTTTCGGGGTGTTCGCCCAGCGCTTCGGGGCCGGTATCCGCCGTGCCATCGCTGCCGGGCTGGCCGAATTTGCGGGTATATTTGCACTCGGGATAATTGGAGCAGGCGATGAAGGCGCCGAAGCGACCGCCGCGCAGCGACAGCTTGCCGCTGTTGCAGAGCGGGCAAAGGCGGGGATCAACGCCATCGCCCTTGTCCGGGAAGAGCATGGGCGCGAGGAAGGTATCCAGCTCAGCCGTGACTTCGGACGGCTTGAGGTCCATGATCTCAACCGTCTTGGGCTTGAAATCGCGCCAGAAAGCTTCGAGCACGGCCTGCCACTGGGCGCGGCCACCGGAGACATCGTCCAGCTCATCCTCAAGGCCCGCCGTGAAATCATAAGCGACGTAGCGATCGAAGAAGCGCTCGAGGAACGCCGTGAGCAGCCGCCCGCTTTCCTCGGCGAAGAATCGGTTCTTCTCAACGCGGACGTAGTTGCGGTCTTTCAGAACCTGAATGGTCGATGCGTAGGTCGATGGACGACCAATGCCCAATTCTTCCAGCCGCTTGACGAGGCTCGCTTCGCTGTAGCGCGGCGGTGGCTGGGTGAAATGCTGGTCGGCGCGCACATCGCGCTTGGCGGGCTGATCGCCAGCCTTTAGGATAGGCAGCAGCTTGCTGTCCTCATCGACATTATCGTCCCGGCCCTCTTCATAGAGCGCGAGGAAACCGGGGAAGAGCACGACCTGCCCCGTAGCGCGCAGCACATGCTGGCCGGTGCCATCCGACAGTTCCACAGCGGTGCGCTCGAGGCGCGCGGAGGCCATCTGGCTCGCCAGCGCGCGCTTGAACACAAGATCATACAGCTTGGCGTGAACGCCAGAGCCGACCGCATCTCGCGAGAAATCGGTGGGGCGGATGGCTTCATGCGCTTCCTGCGCATTCTTGGCCTTGGTTTGATACAGGCGCGGCTGATCCGGCACATAGCCAGCGTCATAGCGATCCGCGATGGCCTTGCGTGCAGCGGAGATGGCGCTGCTGTCCATCTGGACGCCGTCGGTCCGCATGTAGGTAATCGCGCCATCCTCATAGAGCTGCTGGGCGACGCGCATCGTCTCGCTCGCAGAAAGGCCGAGCTTGCGCGCGGCTTCCTGCTGGAGCGTCGATGTGGTGAAGGGCGGCGGCGGATTGCGGGTGGCGGGCTTGGTCTCGACCGAGGAGACGGTGAAGCGGCCAGCCTCGACATCGGCCTTGGCGGCGAGCGCGTCGCCTTCCTTGCCGATGGTCAGCCGATCGATCTTGTCGCCACGCCAGCGCACCAGACGGGCCTCAAAGCCCTGCCCTGCCTGCTCCAGATCGGCCATGACCGACCAATATTCCTGCGGCGTGAAGGCTTCGATCTCGCGATCCCGCTCCACGATGAGCCGCAGCGCGACGGACTGCACGCGCCCGGCGGACTTGGCGCCGGGCAGCTTGCGCCACAGGACCGGGGACAGCGTGAAGCCGACGAGATAATCGAGCGCGCGACGGGCGCGATAGGCGTCGATCAAATCTTCATCGAGCGCGCGGGGATGCTTCATCGCCTCAAGGATGGTGGCCTTGGTGATGGCGTTGAAGGTCACGCGGTCCACGACAGCGGGCAGCGCTTTGCGGGCGCGCAGCACTTCCTGCACATGCCAGCTGATCGCCTCACCCTCACGATCAGGGTCAGTCGCGAGGATCAGTCGCGTGGCCTTCTTGGCCTCGTCCGTAATCGCCTTGAGCTGCTTGGCCTTATCGCCATAATTTTCCCAGGCCATCGAGAAGCCATCATCGGGATCCACCGAGCCATCCTTGGCGGGCAAGTCTCGGACATGGCCGTAAGATGCCAGTACCCGGAAATCCCCCCCGAGATATTTTTCAATGGTTTTGGCCTTGGCCGGTGATTCGACGATGACGAGTTGCATTCTGTTCCGCTAACCTTCCTCGTGTGTACGCGCGAGGATGAAAAGCTCTGCGCCCCCTCGTCAAGCATTGCTTTTCATCAATATCGCTCGCCGAACCGTATTTTGGGCGCGGCGGGTCGTTCAAATGAGGCTTACACGCCCTCCAGCATGGCGTTGCAACCGTCCAGCGATTTCGAGTTCCAGCAATGCTGTCTGGACCGGTGCAGGTGCAAGGCCGCTTTGCCGGATGAGCTCATCGATCGAGACGGGGCTCATGCTCATAAGATCGAGAATGCGCGAACGCTCCGTCTCGGCGAGATCGGTTGGCGGCTCTGGCGCGAATGCGTCGCGTCGGGATCGGACGGCACGCGGATCGATCGAACCGATCGCCTCAAGGATCTCCTGTGCATTTTGCACGAGCGTTGCGCCGTCCCGAATGAGGTTGTTGCAGCCCTGCGCGCGGGGATCGGCCGGGAAGCCGGGGATCGCCATGACTTCACGCCCTTCCTCACCAGCCAGACGCGCGGTGAGGAGCGATCCCGACCGGGGCGCGGCCTCGACGACGACGGTGCCGAGGCTCATCCAGGCAATGATGCGGTTCCGTGCCGGGAAATGGCGGGCGAGCGGCTCGGCCCCGGGCGGAAGCTCGGTGATGAGCAAGCCTTCGCTGGCGATACGTTCTTGAAGATCGGCATTTTCCGGCGGGAAATTGACGTCGATGCCCGAACCGATGACGGCGACGGTGTTGGCGAGGCCAGCACCATGATGGCTGGCGGTATCGATGCCACGGGCAAGACCGGAGGCGATGATGACGCCTTCCTGGGCGAGACCATGCGCCAATTCACGCGCAAAGCGACAAGCGGCTGCAGAGGCATTGCGCGCGCCGACGAGCGCAACGCAGCGGCGGGACGCGAGCGTGAGATTGCCCCGCACAATCACCGCTGGTGGCGCGGATTCGGCCTGTGCGAGCAGGGCTGGATAATCGGGATCGCTCGAAAATATGTAGCGTGCGCCGAGCTTGGTTACGCGCTCGATTTCCTTGTCGACGACATGCTGATCGACGGGGCGAAAGCTGCGCTTGCCGCCGCGCGCCGCCAAATCGGGCAAGGCTTCCAGCGCGCGGCCAGCCGTGCCGAACCGCATCAGCAGATGGCGGAAGGCGACGGGGCCGATATGCGGCGTGCGGATCAGCCGGAGCCGATCTCGCTGATCGATTGTGAGCGCGCTCATGATTTGCGCGCGGCACCTACACGAGGTTCCTCACCGCGCATCAACCGTGCGATGTTGGAGCGATGGCGCCACAGCACGATCAGCGCCATGATGGCGAGTGCGATTGGCGCGTCCCCCATGCCCAGAAGATAAGCTGCGATGGGCGCACTGAGCGCCGCAGCCATGCCACTAACGGAACTGATCCGGACCAATGCCAGCATGGCGAGCCATACGCCCGCAAAAATGAGACCGACGATCCATGACAGCGCAAGGGCGATGCCGAGCATCGTCGCAACGCCCTTGCCACCCTTGAAGCGCAACCAGATAGGGTAGCAATGGCCGATGAAGGCAGCGACGCCGCCGATCAACGCGCCACTATCGGGCAACAGCGATGCACCGATCCACACAGCGACGGCGCCCTTGAGGCCATCGAGCAGCAGCGTGGCTGCTGCGAGCCCCTTGCGCCCCGTGCGCAGAACATTCGTCGCGCCGATATTACCGGAGCCAATTGCGCGCAAATCGCCACTCCCCGTCAGGCGGGTGAGCACCAACCCAAAGGGGATCGAGCCGAGAAGATAGCAAATGATCGCAACAAGTGCCGGTAGCTGCCAATCCGTCAAATCAATCCTCCCGTTCGCACGGGCGCCTTTTGCGCGGCGCGGCGCGGACTGGCAAGTGCGCTCGCTTCGTCCAGCGTCCGGACCGGACCAATCTTCACCGTGAGCTGTCATTTACTTGTAATAATTATGCCATGAGATCATCACATTGCGATGGCACCCGAACATTCAATGAAGACGGTCGCGGTTTACAGCCTGAAGGGCGGCGTGGGGAAATCCACATTCGCGGTCAATCTCGCTTGGGCTTCGGCAGTGCATTCTGCGCGGCGGACCTTGCTGTGGGATCTTGATCCGCAAGGCGCATCATCCTGGTTGCTTGCACCGGAGGCGGGCGCGCGCGATGAGGCCCGCGCCATTTTCTCTCGCGATGTGAAGGTGCTGGACCTGTGCCGCCCGACCAGCACGGCAGGGCTCGATCTTCTCGCTGCGGACACGTCGCTCAGCGGGCTGGAGCGGCTGCTCTTCGACCTCGGCAAGAAGAAACGGCTCGCCAAGCTGATCGAGGATCTGGACCGTTCCTATGACCGCGTGATCCTCGATTGCCCGCCCGGCTTGTCACAGATTGCCGAGCAGGTGCTGCATGCCGCCGACATATTAGTCGTGCCGGTTATCCCCTCCCCGCTGGCGCGCAAATCACTCGACGATCTGGTCGAAACGCTTGTGCGGCGGGGCGGCAAGCATCCGCCGATCCTGCCAGTGCTCTCGATGGTCGACCGGCGGCGCAAGCTTCATGCAGCGGCCATCGCGCAATTTGGCGACTGGCCGATGGTGACCTATGCCAGCATCGTCGAGCAGATGGGTGTGAAGCATTTGCCGCTTGGCGCTTATGCGCCGCAGAGCGAGCAGGCGGCGCAATTCATCAAGATTTGGACTGCGGTTGAGCAGCGGTTGAGCGCGCTTCAGGCGACCTGACTGGCTGAGCTGTCAAACAAGGCAAGCGCATCATCGGCCTGCATCGGTCGACCGAAATAATAGCCTTGGATCTTGGTGCAACCAAGCGCGCGGATAACCTCATATTCGGTCTCGGATTCCACGCCCTCGGCCGTCGTTTCCATGCCCAGGCTCTGCGCCATCGCCACGACGGCGTGAATGATCGCGAGGCTCTCGCGCTGGCTGCGCGCGGCACCGGCGACAAAGCTGCGGTCGATCTTGATCGTATTGAACTTGGTGCGGGAGAGATAGCCGAGCGAGGAATAGCCGGTGCCGAAATCATCGAGCGACAGGCGTATGCCGAGCTGGGTGAGCTTTTCCAGCAATTGCCCAGCGCCGCGTCCCTCGCGCAGGAACACGCTTTCAGTCACTTCCAGCTCAAGCCGCTCGGGTGAGAGATTGCCTTGTGCCAGGGCCGAGACGACCGTCTCGAAAAAGCCGGCGTCGTAAAGCTGCTCTGCTGAGACATTGACGGAGATATGCACATTGTCCGGCCAGTCGCGCGCGACGATGCAGGCCGAATGCAGCACCCAATTGCCGATAGGCGCGATGAGACGCGCATCTTCCGCAACGGGGATGAAGCGTGATGGCGGGATGATGCCCATCTCAGGATGGGTCCAGCGCACAAGCGCCTCAAAGCCAACCACCTCGCCGCTGCGCACGGCGACAATCGGCTGGAACATGAGGTGGAGCTGATCCTTCGCCAGCGCGTCCCGCAGCGCGAGCTCGATCGTGCGGCGCTCCTCGGCATCGGCATGCATGGAGAGCGCGAAGCGGAAATGCTTGCCGCGGCCATCCTCTTTTGCGCGATACATGGCGAGATCGGCGCTACGCATCAGCGTCTCGGCATCACTGCCATCCTGCGGCGCGATGGATGAGCCGATGCTGGCGCCAATGAAGAGCGTCTGGCTGTCAACCACATAGGGCTTGGAGACTTCATCAATGATCGCGTCGGCGAGACGATCGATCGCGGCGTGATCGGACACGTCCCGCACGACAACGGCGAATTCATCTCCGCCGATGCGACCACAGACTTCGGAACCCGAGCATACCTTACGGATGCGCTGCGCCACTTGAGCGAGCAATTGATCGCCCGTCTGATGACCCAGCGTGTCGTTCACCGATTTGAACCGATCGAGATCGATCATCAGGAAGCTGCATTTGCTGTGCCAGTTGCCGACTTCCTGAACGGCCAGGGCCAGTTCTTCGGTCAGGTGCAGGCGATTCGGCAGGCCAGTCAGCATATCGTAGCGCGCGAGTTGATTGATGCGCTCGGACGATTCCTTTTGCTGGGTGATGTCCGAACAGACGCCGCGGAATCCCAAGAAAGTGCCCTTGTCGTCCATACGCGGCGAGGCTGAAATGGACCACCAGCGCTGGGCGCCCTTGACGATTACCGGCAGGATGAGATCCGAGAAAGCCGCCTTGGCCTTCAACTTTTCAGCGAGACTATGGAGCGCAGGATCGAACTGGCCGCCTTCCCATGCCGGGCCAGCCAGGACCTGAAGGATGGAACGATGTTCGATCTCGGCGGCGGGCATGCCCAGCATACGGGCCAGCAGTGCCGACACGTTGGTGAAGCGGCGGGCAACATCGGTTTGCCAGAGCACATCGGCCGAATCCACGTCATGCTCTTTGAGCAGCAGGCTGACGACCTCGCGCTTTTCCGCGAGCATCTTGCTCGTCGTCAGCTGGACGCCGAACAGATGGGCTTGCCAAAGGCATGCGCCCAGCACGAGCAGAGAGTAAGTCGCGACCACCGATGCAAGCATGGGATCGACATATTTCAGCATCATCCAAGTCGCCCCGGTGCCGATGGTCGTGATGAAGCTGACGGCTGAGAGCGGCGTGGACTGGAAGGAGATCGCCACGGCGGCCATCAGGCAGCAGGCGATCGTCCATAAGGTGATCACCTCTTGAGGTTTTGCATCGGGCGTGAAGGCGATCATCGCGGCAACCCAGATTGCTGCCTGCAGAAAAGAGAGCGCCCCATGCCAGAGTAGCATGCCCCGCGTGGCAGCGGCGTAATCCAGACCCGCATTGAACTTGCGGATGCGCAGCAGCGGAATGAGCGCTGCGACCATGGAACAGGCCCAGCCGACCAGCAGCAGGGGTGAGACATGGTTGTTGAAGCGGACGCTCACGAGAATGACGCAGATGCCCGCCAGCACCGAGCAAAGGCTCAGCATCCGGTCTGACGCGCGCAACTGCCCGCCATGCACATATTCGACATGCTCAGGCCGCAGCCGCCGCAATCCGCTAAGATATGCGAGCGACAGCGTCTCTGGAAGGGCAGTGATGCGCTCTATCTGGTGCGTTGCGGAATCAGTCACGTTACGCTGATAACGCGAATCAGGTTATCAACACGTAAGCGTGGCAGAACTTAGCTGAAACGTGAATTAAGCCGCTATATTATATGGAATAATTTCACCAGAAAGATAGAGCGTGCGCGCCTTTGAGCGGCTGAGCTTGCCGGAACTGGTGCGCGGCAGAGAGCGCGGCGGCACAAGCTCGACCACGCAGTTCATGCCGGTGATCGACCGCACGCGTTCGCGAATATCCTCACGCAGCTTGGCGCGCTCCACATTATCCGACACGCGGCAATGCACGAGCACAGCGGGAGCTTCTTCGCCACCGGCCGTCGTGATGGAGAAAGCGGCGATATCGCCCTGCTTGAAGCCGGGGAGCTGCTCGACGGCCCACTCGATATCCTGTGGCCAATGGTTCTTGCCATTGATGATGATCATGTCCTTGGCGCGGCCCACAATATAGAGATAGCCGTCCGACAGATAGCCCATGTCGCCGGTATCGAGCCAGCCATCGAGCATGCAGGCCTCTGTGGAGGCATCATCGCGGAAATAGCCGACCATGAGCGATGGCCCGGTGGTCCACACCTTCCCAATAGTCCGGTCAGGCAGAAGCCCGCCAAAATCATCACGGATTTCGAGGCTCATGCCAAGCGCGGGCTTGCCGCAATTGACGATTGCGCGGAAACGCTGAGGGCGATCCTGCGGCGCGACGCCGCCGGAGAGATCTGTCTCCTCGACCAGCTCGACGACGATCCCCTCGCCCGGCGGCATGATCGTCACGGCCAGCGTCGCTTCGGCAAGGCCATAGCTTGGGAGGAAGGCTTTGGGGCTGAAGCCCGCTTCAGCGAAGGCATCGACAAAGCCCTGCATCACGTCAGGGCGGATCATGTCCGCGCCATTGCCAGCAAGCCGCCAGCGCGACAGATCGAACCGCTCCGAGGCGCGGGTCTGGCTCGACATGCGGCGCGCACAGATATCGTAGCCGAAGGTCGGCGAATAGCTGACCGAGGTGCCCTCATGACGCGAGATCATGTCCAGCCATGCGAGCGGACGGCGGGCAAAATCCTCGGTCTTGAGATAGTCGGTCGAAACCTGATTGGCGACGATGGACAGCAAACAGCCGACCAGTCCCATGTCATGATACCAGGGCAACCAGCTGATGCAGCGATCCGTGCTGATCAGCTGCATGCCGTGGCTGTGTGCCGCGAGATTGGAGAGCAGTGCGTTGTGCGTGACCGCAACGCCATGCGGGAAGCGGGTCGAGCCGCTCGAATATTGCAGATAGCAGATGTCGCTGGTCTGCGCGCTGGGCAGCGCGACGGGGACGACCGGCGCGACGAGAAAATCGGCAAAGCTCAGTGGCTCGACATTTTGCCGCCGTGCCGCTTCGCCTGCCATCTCGGCAAGCTCGGCTGGGAAGAGCAGCATCGTCGGGTCACAGCTTTGCAGCTGGACGACGAGCTGATCGATATAGCTCTCCTTGCCGCCAAAGCTGGTGGGCAGCGGCAGCGGAACGGGCCATGCGCCTGCATAGACGATGCCGAAAAACAGCTGGGCGAATTCGGCGCCGGTTTCCGCGATCAGTGCAATCCGGTCCTGCGGCTTAACGCCGCGCGCCAACAGGCGATGTGCGCAGGCCAGCGCATCGTCCCGCATTTCCGAGAAAGGATAAGGCCGCACGAGATTGCCACGCGCGTCATGAAAATTGAGGCCTCGTTGACCCTGGGCGGCATAATCGAGCGCCTGACCCAAGGTCT
>CAMLFF010000065.1 GCA_946479185.1 uncultured Sphingobium sp. | reverse complement strand
GTCGGCACGCTGCCGGTGAAGCAGACGAGATCGGCCTGATCGATGATCGCCTTGCCCGTCTCGCCATCGCCTTGCACATAATCGAACACGCCAGCCAGCTCCGGCACGGCAGCCACCGTCTCGAACAAAGGCTCGATCCAGCGCGGCGTCACTTCCGATGGCTTGATGAGCACCGCGCAGCCCGCAAACAGCGCCGGGATCGCATCGAGCAGCACCAGCATCATCGGTGCATTCCACGGGCCAACCACGCCGACCAGCGAATAGGGCACAAATTGCGTGCGCACCTCGACGCTCGGCATGGATTTGGACGGGCCATTATAGCTCGCAGCATCGAGCGCGGCCTGCGCATCCTCGATCCAGCCGCCGATGTTGCCCATCGTAATGAAGCCCTGAATGTAGGATGTGTGGCAACCGCCGGTATCGACAGCGTCCGCCTCGCCAATATCCTTGGCGCGCTTGGCGACTTCGCCCAGCCAGCGCTGCATGACGCCGATGCGCGCGGCGAGCGGCTTGGCGGCCCATGCCTTCTGGTTCGCGCGGAGCTGGGCAGCCTTGGCCGCCACATCGGCAGCACTGCTCACAGGGAGCATGAAATCGACTTGGCCAGTGCGTGGATTGCGCACGGGCAGGCTGCGTTGTTCGCTATCCGCCATAAATATCCTCTCCCGAGTGAGAGACTCACTCAATTAGTCAGACATCGTTGTATATTGATATGTGAGCCCGATCAACTGGTTGACAACATCTATTTTAAATTTGCGTCAGCCCACGTCATCCCATGTCAGGCAGCCGGGGTAACGCAGCCGGTGCGACTGAGCTTTGGCGATGGTGTGGAGATGTGGCAGCAGCCGCAGAACCGTGTCGTTGGGCAGAGAGGACATCATCTCCTCCTCGGACTGCTCGGCAAGGCGTTGCAGAACCGCAGCATCCTCGCGACCCTGATCGGTGACGAAGTAAAGCGTCTTGCGGCGATCCTCCGTTGCACGCTGGGTCATCAGCAGGCCGCGCGCAGTCAGGTTCTTGAGCACGACAGCGCAAGTCGATGGATCAAGGCCGTAAGCGCGAGCGAACTCCACCTGACACATGCCCGGATGCAGATGCAGAATGAGCAGTGCCGAAAACTGCCGCAAGGTGATCGTCAGCGGCGCCACGCGCGCGGTGAACTGGGCGTGCGATATCTGCAGAGCGCGGCGGAACAACATGCTGGGGGTCGCCTCGAACAGCGATCCCTCCATCGTCCAGGGCGGCGCCATGCCATTGCCGGTGCGGGCGATCTGCGCGAGCAAATCGATCAGCATCGCGCGGCTAGCCGGTATCACGCCATCGAGCAATTCATCCTGCAATTGCGCGAATGCCTTTCTTACTACAGGGAGCCGCGCCCGACCTTTGTCCGTGAGGAGCGGCAAACTGCGGCGCCGGTCCAGCGGATCCTGCTCACGGATAATGAGCCCGGTCACTTCCAGATTGGCAATGATGACAGCAGCGGTGGACGTATCGATACCGCAAGCGCGTGCCAGCCCCACCTGATCCATGCGCTCGCCCTGCTCGATTGCCAGCAACATCTCCGCCTGCGCCAGCGTCTCGCCGCCAGCAGCGCAGGTGCCGTAAATCACATTGGCAATCTGATCGATGCGGTTGAGCAGGAAACCAGGTTTGTTCACGAAGATCCGCATTACCTGCTCGATCGGCATCGGGTTCGCGTCGTGGCGATCCTCGAAGCGCCTGTCCGCCTGCACACTTCTTTGGCTCATAGCGGTCACGCGGTAACGTCCTGAACTAGCATCTCACTCATCATTGAGTGCTTTCGGACAGAATCCCTCAATAATGCAACGCTCAATAGCTTTCCGACCTTTGGCTTGGCTCAATAATCGGTTGATCCGGTGAAAAGAGCTGCTTACATGTTGAAGAATCAACAAATATGATGACCGCACCTGAGGAGGCACGATGACGAGAGAGGATTATGCCGACTATATCGCGCGCTTCAATGCGAATGATTTTGATGGGTTCGGCCGCTATTATTGCGATGATGTGATCTTCAACCTGGGCGACAAGCGGCAGATTATCGGGCGTGACGCGATTCTCGATTTTTACCGCGACGTGAAATCCAAAGTCCGCGAGACGCTGGATATTCTGGCCGTCGCGGCAGACGAACATACGCTCGCCTGCCATGTGCGGACCGAGTTTTACGGCCTTGCCGACTGGCCGGATTTCATCGCAGGCCCACTCATGAAGGGCCAGTCGATCAACATTGAGAGCCTTGGCTTCTACCATCTGCGCGATGGCAAATTCTCCGAGATTTTAGGCGCGCGTTACAAGACGCACCCCGCCTCCCCCGCTTGAAACCAATCATGATCTACAGGAGCTGATCGACATGGATATACCCACGCCCCCGGTTCACCCGTTTGCGCCGAAGTTCGAGTTTGCCTTCACCGTGGCGATCGATCTGACCCCGCCGGTCTGGATCAAGCCGAGCAGCATGGGCTCGATGCGCGCGGCAGTCTGGGCAGCACAGGGCACATTCGAAGGCCCGCGCATCCGTGGCCGCGTCATCCCCATGAGCGGCGGCGATTATCCGCTCGTCCGCCCCAATGGCGTGATCGATTTTGACGCACGCTATCTGCTGGAAGCGGATGACGGCACGCCAATCTATCTGCAGAGCCGTGGCTATCGCTGGGCCGAGGGTGAAGTCGCCGAGCGCATGGCGCGCAATGAAGAGGTCGGCGCGGACGAATATTATATGCGCGTCAGCCCCAAATTCGACGTGCCTGAAGGCCCGCATGAATGGCTCGGCAAACACATCTTCGTGGGCGTGGCCGAGAAGGTGCCCAAGGCCAACCGCATCCATTATTTCATGTTGCTCTGATCGAGCTTGGGCGCGATGGCGCCCGCACATGATTGTTAAAGCGATAGACTGGAAGGCGCGTTGCCCATGAATGACCCCCAAGTCCCCGCCCACCTCGAATATGTGTTCGAGATGCGCGTCGATTTCCGCCCGGAGCGCTGCATCTTTGGGCCGCTGCCTGGCGGTGGCAGCCAAGGCTATACGCCGTGCGCGAGTGGGACCATCTACGGCCCGCGCCTCTCAGGCCGCGTCATCCCGGATAGCGGCGCAGATTATGCAGCCGTGCGCGGCGACGGCACCATCGTGGTCAACTCGCATTATATGCTGGAAGCCGAGGATGGGACGAAGATCTACATCAACAATAATGGCTATCTGATCCCCGCCAAGCCGGGCGAAGGGCGGATCGATCATGGCACGCCGCAGCCTGCCTATTTCTGCTTCTCACCAACCTTCATCGTGCCAGCCGGGCCGCATGAGTGGATGGGCAAGACGTTGATCGTGGGCACCGGCAGCCGGCGTTCAGAACCGTCGGATCATTCGATCTTCACTTACTATGCGCTCAAGCAGACGCTCGACTGAGCGGCGACGCTTCAATGCATAATGGGAAGAAGGGCGCGGACCATGTGATCCGCGCCCTTCTTCTTTGTCCAGCGGCGCGTGTGGGGCGCGCGCTGAATGTCTTCACTTCGCCGGGATGACCGGTACCAGCAGGTGGCTATCATAGTCGCCGCCGGTGTGGATGATGTGCGTGCCAGCATTGCGCAGCTCTTCATGCCGCGCGAATGGCAGCATCGGCAGGCCCTCGCGATAAATATCCATGCCCTTCACGACGACGCGCAATTGCTCGCCCGCGCGGAACAGCGTGGAGGACGGCCAGATCTCGATCTCGACCGGAACCGGCACGCCCGGCTCGAGCATCTCCTCCCTGGTGTGGAGGTGGACCGGCTGGAACGGCGTGGATTTCTCCATGTCGAGCGCGCGATGGCTGGCGCGCAGCCAGCCCAGCGCAACCGGGCCATTTTCGAAAAAGGCGTAAAAGGTCATGCCGACCGGCGCGCCATCTGCGTCCAGCTTCTGGAGCGCGACGAACAGGTCCATGTCGTCCGCGCCCTGCGCCTCGACCCATAGCTTGAGCTTCATATAGCCGGTGAGCTCGGTATCCTCATCAAAGCGGATATCGAACCGCGCTTCGCCAGCTTCATCGAGTGGATCATAGCTGACCTGCGCTTGCGATGCTGCGTGCGTGGCGGATAGCGTGCCACTCGCCGCATCCAGATAAAGCGGGCGATACTCCGTGCGCGCGAGCGGCCATTCCTGCTCACCCCGCATTTCCCATTTGGACGCGCTCTCACGCACCTCAATTTGCACCTTGGGCCACTCGCTGATCGCCGTCTCCTTGCCCTTCAAGAAGCGGTCAAAGAAGAGAAGCGCCAGTTCCTTGTTCTCAGGCTGATAATAATGCGCCCACTTTTTGCGGCCATGCCCGATCAGCCATTTATCGGCCGAGGAGAATTTGCGGAACGCCTCAAAGGTGCCGCGCGTGTGCAGCGCCTGATCGGCCCAGCTGCCGACAACGAGAGCTGGAATATCGATGGCGGTGAGGTCGGTTTCCTTGCTCGCCCAATATTCATCATAGAGCGGATGCGCGATCGCATTGGCGTTCGTGTCCTCATAGCGCTGCTTGCCGAAGCGAAGGTTGGCAGCGCCACGTGGCACAAAGCCCGTCTCGCGAATGCCGCCATGATAGGCAAACTCGCGATACCAGTCCGAGAATCCCTCCCAGGGGTTGAGCGCGGCAAGGTGCGGAGGCTTCAATTCGCCAACCAGATATTGAACGGCAGCGAGATAGGAAACGCCAGTCATGCCGACCTTGCCATTGCTCCAGGGCTGCACACCGAGCCACTCGATCAGATCATAGCAATCCTCGCCCTCGCCCCGGCCATTGTGGCGCACCTCGCCTTCGGAGAGCCACATACCGCGCGAGTCCGCATTGCACACGGCATAGCCCCGCGCGCACCACCATGCGGCATCCGGCGCCTCAAACGCGGTGTAGGAGGACATCCAGCCCGGCTCGACACCGGAGTGCGGCGGGAACAGCGAGTCAGACAGGCCATGTTTCCCATAGGGGCTCCAGCCGAGCAGAATCGGCAGCGGGCCATCGGGCGCGTCGGCAGGGCGATAAATATCAACGAGAATGCGGATGCCATCGCGCATCGTCACTTCGACATTGCGATCGATAAGCAGACCGTCCTGCGTCAGTTGAACATGCTCGCGCGGAGGAAGCGGCGGTTTGCCGAACGCTGTCGTCGGATCGACACTATCCTGCATGATGAGCGTGAAGCCAGCATCGCCGGTCATCGGCATCCTCCTGAAATTCATAAAAGAAAAGCCCGGCGACCTTGGGGCAGGCCGCCGGGCATTTGTATGGGATCAGAACTTGAAGCGAGCGCCGATCTTGTAGGTGCGGCCAACCACGTCATAGAGTACGTTGTTGGTCGGGCCGAAGCTCGACGGCGCATCGACCGGTGGATCACGATCGAACAGGTTGTTGATCACACCGAAGATTTCCACCTTCTGCTCATCACGGCTCCACACCGCGAAGCTGCCGTTGATGTTCACATAGGTCCAGGGCGCGATGTAGTTGTCGCTCACGCTGTTTGGCAGGCGTGGATCATAACCATTTTGGCCAGGACCGATGAGCGAGGCGTTATAGGTGCCGCCCGCAATGTGACGCACCTGAACCTGCGCGCTCACCTTATCCGAGTTGAACGAGAGGTAGCCGTTAACCGTGTAGCGTGGCACGCCGGAAGGCTGCGACGTTGGCGAACCGTTCATCCCTGCACGATCAACCGCAACACCGGCTGACTCGGTCGTGAGATCGTCGACGATGGTTGCAAGACCGCGTAGCGAGATCTGCCCGCCGAACAGGCCGACTGGCAAGGTGTAGAGCGCCTCGATGTCCCAGCCGCTCGTGTTGATCGTCCCGAGGTTGAGGTTCAGGTTGCGGATCGACGTGATCCCCCCATTGGCGTTGCGCGTAATATCGGCGCAACGAACTGTCACGCCAGCCTCGCAATCGTTCACGACAACCTGAGCACCGAGCGTCGAAATGGCACCCTTCAGCTTGATGTTGTAATAGTCGACCGACACACGCAGACGGCCCGCCGAACCCAAATCAGGCTGGAATACGGCGCCGACAGTCCATGTATCTGCGACTTCGGGCGCAAGCGTCGGGGTGCCGCCAAGAACCACTGATGTCAGCACCTGACCACCCGATTCAGTCTGAGCCGGGATGGCTGGGTTGCGTGGGCGCGGATCGTTGACCGACTGGAACGACGACTGCAGCGGGCCATAAAGCTCGAAGATATTCGCGGCGCGAATATCCCGCGAGCGCGTACCGCGCAAACGGAGCCAATCGGTTGCGGCCCAGTCCGCGCCGACCTTCCAGGTCGTGACCGAACCGCTGCTCGAATAATCGGTGCGACGCACAGCACCGTTGAGCTCTGCACCTTCAAACACAGGCACGACAAGCTCGCCAAAGGCTTCGATCACGTCGATATCGCCGCTGATGGGAGCGCCGGGGCTGGTGTAGAATTGCAGCGCAGTGGAGATCGGATCGGCGGTGCCGCGTGCGATGTCCTTACGATATTCCACGCCAGTGGCCATCTTGATTGGCCCTGCCCACCCCTGCAGCAACGTACCCTGACCGGAGATGGACAGAACATGCTGCGTTAGCTGCGTTTCCTGAGTCGCCGTGCCGGTCACATAAGCGCGGGCCGCCGGAGAGGTGTTTCCCGCACCGAAAGGATTGAGCGGCTGACAGCCAGCTGCGCGGGCCGTTGCACTGCGGCAGACGATGTTGCCGCCGATGTTCACGGCATCGAGCGCCTGTGTCATGCGTGGCGTAATCGTCGTGTTATAGCCGATCTGCGAATAATTGGTGCGGCCATATTGATAGTAGGCGTTGAGGCTCCAATCGTCCCACATATCGAAGTTCGCGCCGGTGACGATACGATAGGTTTCGCGCTCGACTTCACCAGTCTGCGGACCAATGTCGTTCCAGATGCGACCCATGTTGAACGAAGTGACACCGGCTGTGACCATACGCGCCAGCACAGGGGCAGGCAGGAAGGCGTTATCGCGCGTGATAACGATATTGCCAAGGTCGCGACGCTGCGCACCGATGGTGTTGCCCTTCACGCGGCCATAGCTGCCCTCGAGGAAGAACTCGGTCTTGTCCGATACTTCAAATTTGAGGTGCGAGAAGGCGTTGATGCGCTGAACTGGCGCGGAGATGGCGAAATTCTCGTAGAAAGCGAGACGTGGATCGCCGCCGCCGCTTTGGAAAATGCCGGTGCCATAATAAGTGCCGTAATCATGCGCGCGCGTTGAGCCATCAGGATTGAACTCGGTGCCACGCAGCGCCGTGTTGGTGGGGACGCCATTCACCGAGGTGCTGGTGATGATGCCATTCACTGTGGACGTCGATGTCCGCGCGTTCGGCACGATGATCGTCGCTGCCTGACCAGCAGCAACGCGCTGCGTGGTGGAGCCAGCGACAAACGGGTTGGTGATCGTGTTGTACGACTGTGAGCACCAATCGCGCGAGTAGCAGTCGCCACTGCCCTTGCTGTCGGAATATTCAACGCCAGCAATGATGTGGCCACGGCCATCGGCAAAGCTCGTGCCGCCAGCGAGCGAGAGCTGATACTCTTCATTATCGCCAGCATCGGTAATGCCATATTGCGCCGAGCCCTTGAGGCCTTGCAGGCTGGTATCCAGAATGATGTTGACGACACCGGCCACAGCGTCCGAACCATAAGCGGCAGATGCACCGCCGGTCACGACATCAGCCCGCTGCACGAGCGAGGATGGCACGAGGTTGAGATCGACCGCGCCAGCAGGCGTGAACGAGCCGCCCGAAACGGTCGCCGGAACGACGCGGCGTCCATCGATCAGAACCAGTGTGCGGTTTGAGCCAAGACCACGAAGATCGGCCGTTGCTGCACCAAGGTTGCTGAGGAAAATTGCGCTCGTGGCGGGCGTTGACTGCGCGCGGAACGACGGAAGATCGTTCAGCACTTGCGAAATGTTCGTCGCAGCCTGGCGCTCGATCTGGTCTGCGCCAAGCACGGTGACTGGCGTTGGCTGATCGAAGCCCGTGCGCGCAATGCGCGATCCGGTAACAACGATCGCCTCCTCATCGAGGGCACCGCCCTGCGGCTCTGCGACTGTGCTATCCTGCGCAAAGGCAGGGCTTGCGATCAATGCGAGGCTAAGCGCCAGCGCGCTCAGGCTCGAGCCTCGCGTACGAGTAATGAATGGGGACATGCCTCTAACTCCTCTCCTGAAACGGTAAATGCTTGAATGATGGCGTTAAACGCCAAAATCGGGACGACTTGACCGGCTTAAAGCGGCTTGAATCGTCCCTCTAAAAAAGCAACGAACACTGGCTATCAACGATCTGTTGATATCTCAACAGTTTTCGCGAAAGCTGAGCGCTAGGAAGGCGTTAGACACGCCAAGGCGTTCATCATGTTGCATATTAGCAACGCTAATGCCGCACATTCAGGCAAGGAATAAGACCGCCTACGCAGCTGGCTTGGCGCGTTTTCAGTCCGGTGATCGCCTAGGTGCGAGCATCACTGGCCCGATCTGCGCGAGCCAGTCCAGGCCGATAACCGAGCGGGACGATGTGGAGCTAATCTCCAGAGGCATCTCGCGCAGGCTAATGCCTCCAATATCCACATCGGCAGCGGTGTAGGAGACGCTCTTTCCTCCAGGGTGCGGCAGCGAAAGGGAGAGACGCTTTGCATCCTGCATTGAGAGGCGGCTCGTCGCTGCGCTCGTATCGACAATCATCCGCAATGGAACGCCGTCGACAATGGCGCGCGCACTGTATTCGCCCTCATCGTCTTCAACGAACACCGCGCCGGACAACGTATCGCTGGCAGGGATGGCAGCGCGATCGCTGCTGCCGAAGCTGATGACGCCCGCCAGCAGGCCGGTGCCCAGCAACGTTCCGCAGGCTGCAGCCATCACCAGCATTTCGAGCCGTCGCCAGAAGAAGCGCGCATGATCAGGCATAGCGGGCGGCCCCACCCTCGAACCGACCCAGCACGCGAACCTGCCGCCCCGCGCCGTCTTCAGCCATGCGTGAGCAAAGTCGTGATACGGGGGACGACATCCGATTGAAGGCTATAGCTGCGACGCCCGGTCTCGATCGCCCCATTGGGCAGGCCATGCTCCGCCAGTGCCTGCCGTAAGCGACAGACATAGACTTTGATCACGCGATTGGAATTGGCCCTCACACCCGCAGCCTCGGCCAAATCATCCACGGAGACGAATGCGCCCGGCGTGCGCAGCAATCGCAGGAACACGCCTGCCCCCACCTGGCCGACGGCAGAAAAGCGCTCACGAATGCGCCCACGAACCACGCTATCCCAATCCAGATGCCCAAGATTTTCGGCATAGACCATGTCGCCACCAATGATCTTTTGGGCCGCCTCGGGCGCTGGCGCAACACGCGTCACTTGCCCAGTCTCATCCCGCAGTAAGCTACGCAGCGCGCCCACAGCCTCCTCGATCAAACCGAGCAGCCGATCAACATCCTGAAGCTTTACGGCAGCAGGCGCTGCCTCTTCACGCATCAAGGGCATTCCCCTGCCCCGCGAAGCGCGTTGATTCACGCGCGACAATCGTGCTGGCGGTCTCATCCCTGACTCCTGATTTCATGATATTCTTGTGCCGTGCGCGCCTGAACTGCTGCCAGACGCTGAACGGATGGCTCGACTTGCACGGCCATGTGGTTCCGGGCACGGGCGCTGAGGCCGGATATCCCGTTTCGCACCTGATCGGGCAGGTCTTCCAACGCCAATATGGACGCGCAATAGTGAGCGCATTCGCGGTGGCGGCCCGCGAGATTGGCGCTCAGCGCAGCTTCCTCGAGCAGGCCATGTGCGCAAATTCGCTTTTCGACGAACAAACCATCAGGCGCGACTTTCTGGCTGGCGATCAGGCCGTCCCTCGCAATAGCAAAGGCATCCTCATAGCGCTTCGCCAAGCGGAGATGGCGCACCAGACCATGATAGGCCTCCTTGCGGTGCGGCGCGATGCGGATCGCCTCACGGAACGCCGCCTCGACTTGCTGGGCTGGGTGCCCAAGATGCGCCTGAATCCGGGCAGCCCGATAGGCTGCGACGAACCTCTCGTCAGACCAGAACGCCATGCCCGCCCGCTCACGATAGCGCTCCAGCGCCTGTGGGAAGGCCCGCGCATCCTCATAGCTTTGTGCGAGATAGAAGAGGTAGCGCGACCGCAGCTTGGGATCGCATTCCTGCTCCAGCGCCTTTTCCAGCAGCGCTGCGTCATCCTGATATTTTTGCGCGTTACGGCTGCGCGCACCGCGCGAGTGCGCCTGAATGTGCAAGCCCTCCGCTTTGAACCGCGTGCTGCCCGCAGGCGGTTCTACATATTCGTGCAGAACGCCACGATAACCGAACGCCTTTGCATTGCGCAAAAGCTGAGGCCGCGAAAAGCGCAGGCCGCCATAGGCAATATCAAGGTCATACATGTCGGCGCTCAGCCGAGCCTTGAATTGCTCGGCGTCAAAGCCCTTGTCGCGCATGAGCACATCGTCAGCATCAAGGATGAGCGCGTAATCAATCTCGTGAAGCGCGCGCAGAGCTTCAGCTGCTCGATCGAGGCCTGATGGCTGGCTTCGCTATCCTGGTTCTTTTGCGTCATGCTCGACACTTCATTTTCCAGCCGCCGGATATCCACTTCTCCAGCGCGTAATGCCTGTGTGAGCGCCTCGACCCGACTGACCATCGCCAACCGCGCCTGATCGAGTTGGTTGCGGGCAACAAGCGCGGCCTCACCATCGGCGGTTACGCCTCGCCCAAGGGATTACGGCATGGTTTCGCGGTGCGGGCGGTGCAATCCAATGTGCCGCTTAGCCTCGTCCAGCGATGGCTGGGACATGCTGATATCAAGACGACCGCCATTTATACGAGCGCGATGGGGCCTGAAGAACGCGAACTTGCATCGCGTCTTTGGTCGGGACGATCCGAAGTTATGAAGCCGGAAACCGTTTCCGCTCCACGGCGGAGGAAAGCTATTGCAAATCATGAATCCGCGGTGGAGGCAGCCGACCAATCTCTGCCACTTACGCAGCTAGCGGCGCAACCTGCTGAATTGCGCTATTTAACCGCCATTTGCTCAAATCGGCTGAGCATGACAGCCGGTCGAGATGCGATCGCGATGCCCGGCTCGCAAGTTGCAAATGTGAATCAAATCTTCCGAATTGGATCAGTTCGTTCTTGCTGACTGTTACACTTTTGGCTAAAGTGTAACAACATTAAACGTTATTTTTCAGCATGTTACTGTCATTTTCTGTCCGAAATGCTGAAGTGGCAATCAAATTTTTCCGTCAGTCCAATTATGCATGTCGCCTCGTCTAATCCTCCAGGCGCACCTTGGTTTCCTCCGGAGGAAATCCGGGGATCGTGCATCATGTTGATAGGTGGCTGAGCGACAGGATTTTGGGCCAAAAACGGATGCATCACCCACATATGCCCAGAATCTTTAACCAAATCTGAAGTGTGGCCTGTTGTGCGTTCGCCGGGTCATTGCTGGAGACAGGATGCTCCCGCTGGCTTGGCGGTCAGCGACGCTTCTTGCGATCTGAAAGCTCGATCCACACCGGTGCATGGTCGCTGGTCTTTTCCCAACCGCGCACATGCAGATCGACCTGCGCCCGCACCAGCTTCGGCGCCAGAGCCGGGCTGGCGAGCAAATGATCGATGCGCAGACCATCATTGCGCTCGAATGCGCCGCGCCAATATTTCCAGAATGTGTAGATCGTCTCGTCAGGATGAAGCGTTCGCACACTGTCCACCCACCCCTGATCAAGCAATTTGAAATAGGCCGCGCGGACCTCCGGGGCGAATAGCGCGTCGTCAAGCCAGCGCTCTGGCTTGCGCACATCCTGCTCTGTTGGCATCACGTTGAAATCACCGATGAGCATGGCTGGAATATCCGCGGCGATCA